>JAGTVG010000354.1 GCA_018224645.1 Cyclobacteriaceae bacterium | reverse complement strand
TCGTCAGAAAGGTCGGCCCTGGTCATGTAAAACACCCAGAAATCAGGTTCATTCCCGCATTCATTCAGTAAGCTCATGGCTTCCTTTTTCCGGCCGATAGCTGCAAGGTTAAGCCCCAGATAATATTTAAGTTTCCAGGAGTCCATCTGTTCATTCGCCCACATCAGCATATTGAGGCTTTCCGGCCTGTAGGGAAAAACAAATTCAGGAGAATTGTCCAGGCTTTGTTCCAGCATTTTTTTACTGTTTACCGGATCACTTTTCCTGAGCAGGTAGGCAATCCAGAGATTATTTTTTATTGTAACCGGACCCAGGGGTAGTACCTGTATGGCCTCATCCATAAGATTCAGTGAGTGATAAAAAAGAGCGATTTCCAGGCAGGTTTCTTCCGGGAATTCATTGTTGATCCCATCCAGGAAATCCGGTTTATTACCCGGTTGATCTTCCAGGAGCATCTTTTCGAACCGGGCAAAATGATTTAAAGGATCGTTTTCCAACATCTTCGCCACGATCTCTCCTGCTCCTTCAAGATCACCTGTTTTTCTGTGGGCGATAGCCAGTACCTGCCGGGCCATCATCTGATAGGCATTGAAGTCCAGCGATTTCCGGGCATATCTTTCCGCCTGATCGTATTTCCCAAGCCGGAGGTAGATCTCCGCCATTTGTTCATACGCTGCAGACCGGAATTCCATGGACCGGGCGGCCCATCCCAGGCATTCAAGTGCATTGACCAGGTCACCGGTTGCCCGGTAGGCCAATCCGGCCAGGTAGTTTGCCCTGGCATCGTAAGTATTATGCCTGAGCACCGGCATCGTTTTTTCAATTGAAGCGGTATAATCCCCCTTCCTGATATATATGTCAGCCAGCAGAAGCAAGGCATCCAGGTGTGCCGGATCCTTTTCCAGGACCTGAACGGAAAGCGTTTCGGCAAGGGTATAATTTCTGAAATTCACCGCATCCAGGGCCTTTTCAAATAGCTGTTCAATCGCCGAGAGTTTTATATCAGGATCTGCGGTAAATGGGCGTTTTATCTGCAGGGAATCTTCACGGGTGGAATAATACAGTTTATTGTTACCCAGTTTTACGTCAAGCTCCTTTTCGGAAGAGGTCTGGATATTCAGGGTATAAATTTCCATCGGTTCCAGCCTGACCATTACCGAATGTATTTTTTTCCCTTCCTGAAACACCACAAGTGAATCGTTCAAGGTTTCCAGTGCATTAACACCGATGAAAAGATTATTTCCTTCCCGCTGGATGTTCATCACACCGGCCGGAGAAGCATCAACCATACCCTTTATATTCTTAAAAGGGAACCAAACTTCTTCCCAGCGGTCTGTCGCGCCCGCGGGAAATCCAACCTCCCGGATGGGATTCTGATGATTTCCGGCTGAATACTGGTTTAAAAGTCGGCCTGCCTGGAATTCAATATACTGCCCGTCCGTATCGGTAAGCAGATCCTCCCAAATTCCACCTGAACGGGACAATGCCCATAACCAGAGTTTCTGGCCCGGTATTTCCTCATAGGGTCCCCACTGACCAAATCCCACGTCCATATCGTGGTAATATGCCCCGAAAAAATCTTCGTATGTTCCCACCACATGATACGACTTGGACGATCCGAAATTATTTTCGGCATAGCGCGAGATTTCTCTCCCTTCTTCATCTACCGGCCAGCTTTTTGCCTCCCCGCTGTGTTCGAGGTATAAATAACCGGGACAGAAAAATTCCAAATCGTTGCGGGCCACCGCAGCCCCTGTCATCCAGTTGTAATAGGATTGACTCATGGGCGTGGGATTATACCATTGTGTACGGGTTTCAAAATAGGCCTTGTCTTCCGGTACCCGTATCTCGATACGCCAATGGGTCCTTGAAGTCAGGTCCATATTTCCAATCCAGCAGCTTACGCTACCATCATCGTTATCGGTTACCAGGTAATCAACAGGCGATGCTGTGGATGGGGAATGTCCGATAATGCCAAAATTAAATTCTATACCCCCCGAAGTCCAGGGACCCCGCATGGCAATATCACGGAATTTCATCACCTCATTCCGGTAAATAAATTCAAATCCGGTCGATTTTTCAATGGCCCCCCATACCTTCCCACCAACCTCCGGCAGTACGAATACCTGGATATAATCATTTTCAAGTGTGACCACCTTCCAGGGCATCTTCTTGCTTTCCCCGGTAAATCCCTCAAAAGTGAAATAGGGATAGATTTTAGGATTGCTGATCAGGATCGGTATCGGATTCGGATCATAAAATGGATACGTTTTAAGGAGTTTCTGTTCTTCAGAAATCCTGGCCTCCTGGGCCATAATATTTTCCTGAATAAATAAAAATGATGACAGGAGGAAAAAACAAAATACAAGAGCCGAGATTGATGCTGAATTCTTTTTCATTTTCAGTCCTTAGTTGATCAATGTAAAACACAAGTTAAGATAACGCAGACAATTTATGGCTGGTCTAATTGGAAAAAATAAATAAATCAGTTTAAAATCCCGCCAATCAATAGGAATAATTTATTGGAAAATGTGGATTAATCCTTAACTTCCGAGCTGGTGTAAACGGGAACACATGATAAAAAAATTGTTCATAGCCCTTTATCTGATACTTTTTGCGGTTGATATTTTTTCACAATCAGCAGGGATCCGGGATCTGGAAAAAAAACTGGTTCAAGCCGAGGATACTGCAAGGGCCGTGCTGCTGGTAAAACTAGCTGACGAATATGCATCTCATAACCTGGATCATGCTGACAGCTTGGCCCGGGAAGCCTTAATCTTATCAGAAGAATTGGGACATGTCATTGGAAGAATTAGTAGTTTAAACAGTCTCTCATACATCAAATCATCAAAAGGAATGTACGAGCAGGGTTTTAAGCTTTGCCAGCAGGCCCTTCAGCTTAGCAGAGAAAGCGGGAATAAGGAATGGATAGGCCAAAGTCTTCACTATCTGTTCATGGTCCATTTCAAAAAGGGTGAATACGACCAGGCAATTCCGGCAGCTCAAAATAGCCTGGAAATCGGAATGGAATTGAATTCAATCCGTTTGTTGGCCCAGGCCAACGATGATATTGGCATTATTAAAGGCATCTATGGTCATCATGCGGAAGCCATAGGATATTTTATGGAATCATTACAACTCTATGAACAGTTGGGAGATGAATCCAAGACTGCTATCGCATTGATGCATCTTGGGCACACTTTTGAGCTTGCGGGTAATTATCCAAAGGCGTTGGAATATCTGGAAAGATCACTTGTAATCAATCAGCGGATTGGCAATAAATTCAATGAAGCCTGGGCACTTGTCAATATTGGAGTTACCTATTCACGCCTTAACAAGGTTGATACCGCACTTTCCTATTATGAACAGTCGCTTGAAATTTCGGAGGATATCAACGACCACCGATTGATCCTGACAAATCTTGATAACATCGGAGGTAAATATTCCTTAATGAATGACTTTGAGATAGCCAATAAATATCTGCAAAAAGCATACAATTTATCCGAAAAAACTGGAGTTAATTCCAGGACAGTATATATCACAGGTAATCTGGCAGAAAATTATCTCTATATGGGCCAATTCGATTCAGCCAGATATTTTGGGGAAAAACAGCTTGAACTGGCCCTCAAAAGTGGTTTGATATCAGAACAGAAAGTGGCCAATTATGTGTTGGCCCAGATTTACGACAGTCTGAATAATCATAGACAGGCGTATGAAGCCCTGCAGCGTTACATTACTGTTAACGATTCAATTTTCAGCCGGGAAAAATCACAACAGATTGAGGAATTAAGGGAAAATTTTGAATCGGAGCAAAAAGAGCGGGCGATTGCCAGCCTTGAAAAAGAAAAAAAAGCAGAACAGTTCAGGCGAAATACTTTTGCCGTACTGGCTGCATTGATTTTGTTGATAGGAGGGCTTCTTTATAATAACCAGAGAATAAAAGCGAAAAAGAATAAGGAACTTCTGCAAAAAGAACAGGATGTAGAAAAAACAAAATCTCGATTTTTTGCAAACATTACCCATGAATTCAGAACCCCGTTGACATTGATACTTGGCCCGATAGAAATGATGAAATCAGAAGCGGTCAATCCAAAAATTCATCAACATCTGGATGTAATGAAAAGGAATGCCTCGCGACTGCTCGATCTCGTCAACCAGTTGCTGGAATTGTCAAAATTGGAGTCAGGATCATTGCGGCTGAGGGGATCCACCGGTAATATCGTTCCCGTAGTGAAGGGTATTTTCATGTCGTTTGAATCCATCGCACAGAAAAAAGGGATAAAATTGAGGGTAAAATCAACAAAAGATGAAATTAACCTGTTTTTTGACCGTGAAAAACTCGAAAAAGTACTGATCAATCTGATCTCAAATGCCATCCGGTTCACGCCGGAGGATGGACAGATTCAGATTGAGCTGAATGATGCTGAGCATTTCCTGAATATGGTTATCAGGGACAATGGAACCGGAATTCCCGCGAAAGATCTGGAATTTATTTTTGACCGGTTCTATCAATCTGAAAATGTCGATGGAACGAGCGGAACCGGTATTGGCCTTGCCCTCGTAAAAGAACTTATCGAATTACACAATGGTTCTATCAGTGTAAAAAGCGAGGAAGGTGCCGGAACAGAATTTTTCATTAGGTTACCAATGAAGGATATCCCCGAATCTGCGGAGGAACTCATTATCGGGGAAAAAATAAGGAATGAAATCGTAACCTCACCACCAGAACAAAATGATTTAAATAATCATGATTCGATTCCCGACTGGGATATGCAAAAAATATCACAAAAACCGATTCTTCTTCTGATTGAGGACAATACGGATGTAAGAAATTATATCTTCGAAATACTTAAGGGGGGTTATACTGTTTTGCAGGCCGGGGATGGGGAGGAAGGTATTTCCATGGCCATCGGGACCATCCCCGACCTAATCATCAGTGATGTGATGATGCCTAAAAGAGACGGCAATACAGTATGTTCAACATTAAAAAATAATGAAAAGACGAGCCATATACCCATTATACTGTTAACAGCAAAGGTAACGACCGAGGATAAAATTCTGGGTTTGGAAAATCAGGCCGACGATTATGTAACCAAACCTTTTGTTCCGAAAGAATTGCTGGTCCGGGTACAGAATCTGATTGAATCAAGGAAAAAATTAAGAGAAAGATTCCAGAGAGAACTGGTCCTTAAACCCAGTGAGGTGGCAGTAAATTCTGTAGAAGAACAATTCGTCAATAAACTTTTAAAAATAGTAGATGAACATATCGGGGATGAAAAATTCGGAGTGGAAAAACTTGCTCTGGAGATCGGCATGAGCCGTTCCCAGATCCATCGCAAGTTGTTGGCCCTGACCAACCAGGCACCCAATCAGTTTATCAGGACATTCCGGTTGACGCGTGCGATGGAATTAGTGAAAAAACGTTCTGCCACCACTTCCGAGATAGCCTACAAGGTTGGATTCAGCAGTCCTTCCTATTTTACCAAATGTTTCCGTGATCATTATGGCCGGACTCCCTCTGAAATTCCGGAAAGTTCTCCTGAGGCTTCTGGGAAATAACCTCTTCAAGGTCAAATTCTGCGGAGTTAAGTGTAAATGCGACAAATTTAACAGCTTATGCGAAATATTTGATAGGCTGGCCATGGTAATAAGATCCAATTTTGGATAAAAGTAAATCCAACTATTTATCAAAAAATTAAGACCATGAAAAATCAACTAAACATTCACAGAATTTTACTAGTCACCGCATTGATGTCCACATTTTTTCAGTGCACCAAAGATGAAATAGATCCTGGAAATAAAAATCCTGAAGCAATATCGATCAACGAATACATCAGTCAAATGCCCGACTGGTCAGACCAGACAACTCCTGTTGAATGGGATTCGTTAATCGGAGAAGTTGAGCTTTATAGTGACGAAAAAATACCTTCGGTTTGTAATAAATATAAAACCGCAATCAGCATTTCCAAGGACCAAATAATTGCCGTAGGCACAAATTTCGGAAAGATTTGGCCAGGGGCATTGATCGAGGGAAACAGTCTGGAAAGCGGTGACCTGAAATTGATCAATATTGACCGGTCCGGAATCATCCTTAATACGAATTTGCCGATTAACCAGACTTACCGGGAAATCGAAAATCCAAACAGCGTTTCCGTTCAACAGGCCATCTCAGAAATGCAGATTGAATCCGGGTTGATGCCTGACGGCGTCCAGGCAGGGGCAGGTATCATGGATACAAGAGTAGAGGAATATTCGACCTTTCTTCAGGCAATGCTTGCCATGGAAATTAACGGCGGTTTTACAGAACCGCAAACAAAAATAAAGCTATCCGGAGAAGTTGGTGGCAGTATTGAATTTGAATATTTTACGCACTCCGTCATTGCCAAATTTGTTCAGAGTGCATTTACGGTAAGGTTGGCGGACGATCTGATTGAAACCCCGGCAGATTTTTTCGCAAATTCCGTAACGATGGAGGACATAAAAAAGCTCGAGAGTAATGGAACAATGAATGCAAACAATGTTCCGTTGTATATCGAATCAGTTACTTACGGAAGGTTTCTGCTTTTTTCGCTTACGTCCACTGCGGTCGAATCAGGTGTTAAACTGAAGGCAGCGCTTGAGGCCTCCTGGGAACAGTATGCGGAAGGTGGCGGAGAATTGTCCGCTGAATTTAAAACCGCCTTGGCATCAAAAACAACGAAAATTTTTTCAGCCGGGGGCAGCGAGGAAGGAGCTAATGCGGCCGTAGCCAACCTGGACTGGAACAGGTTTTTCGTTGAGGCACCCGTTACTACCGCGGTCCCTATCTCCTTTGTTGCAAGGACCCTGAATGGAAAAAGAAAAGTAGTGCTTATTGATAATGCCGTATATGAACACAGGGGTGATTGTGCAATACCTGAAAAAATCAGCATCAGGGTAGACCTGCGGAATGTAACCCATTTAAATCCCGGTGTGGGGACCGTCCAGTACGAAAGTGTTACGTTTAAAAACAATCAGCAAATTGGAGACCTTATAGAGTTAGGGGAATTTATTACCTTGATCAATACCGATAAGGTTGTTCTTGGCGGAAAGGGTTATCAGGTATATGAATGGAATATAAATGAATCGGATCCGGATATTGACAATTTTATAATCAGGTCTGCCAATAATATCGAACACAATAACCAAAAATTTGCCTTTCCATTCAGCAATTTGAACGAAGGAATACAGAACAAGTCCTTTATTTCGACAAATAATTTCGGAGGGAATATTCAATTTGACTATAAAATAACGAAATCATTTGTATTCCAGTAAAACAGAAGTTCAGACCAACTGAAAAAGTTGTCCAAAATTCACGTTAATTTATTTCCCCAAACTTCCTGCAGGAATAGTTGGATTGGAAGAGTCCCTTCTCCGGAAAAATTCTCTGGAGTGGGATTCTTTCCAATTAAGAACAGATTTTCAAACTATATTCCCATCCTGCTTTATCGATTAGGGAGGATGCGGCTTTTGCGTAAAAATGGACAGGTTTAACCAATTACCGCTTGCTATTTCAAAGGGTCTCCGTACAGATTCCGGAAGCCGGGAGACATCCGGATTTTCATTGAATATTTTTACCAGCCAAGATTTTTTTCCAACAGATAGTCATTTTGAAAAAAGTTGAATATAATTATTGTCAGATCGTTAAAATCAAAGCTGTGACTATGGAGAGATTGTTGTTATCTACCCCTGTTAATGATTACGTATGAAGCTGCATGGACTGATTTTCTTACATGTATTTTTATTTCTCATCGTATCCTGTGGCGACCGGAAAAATGCCGAACTGGCTTACCGGAAAAGCCTCTACAATACCCTTTCGCTGGAGGAGAAGCGTGAGCCTGAAAATGCAATCATAGCCCTGGAAACCCACCCTGATCTTGAAGTCGCCCTATTTGCCTCGGAACCCATGGTATCCAATCCGACCAACATCGATATTGATGCACGGGGAAGGGTATGGGTATGTGAGGCCTATAATTATGGCCTGATGGATGACCAGGTATCGGAATCCGGTGGCAGGATCAGCATCCTTGAGGATACGGATGGTGACGGCAGGGCAGATAAAAAAACGGTATTTTACCAGGGGGAAGATGTGAATATAGCTCTTGGGATCGCTGTACTGGGCAATAAAATCTATGTAACACGCAGTCCTCACCTCCTGGTCTTTACCGATGCAGACGGTGACGACTCGCCGGATAAAAAAGAAATTATGTTTACGGGGATGGGTGAACCGGGCGATCATTCCGCACATGCGCTCATTGCCGGCCCTGATGGTCGGCTGTATTTCAATTATGGGAATGCAGGGAGAAGCGTGTTGAAACCAGACGGATCACCGGTGGTGGATAATTTTGGGAACGAGGTGATCTCAGATGGTAAACCCTATTTTGGCGGCATGATCTTCAGATGTTACCCTGACGGATCGGATTTTGAAGTTTTGGCCCATAATTTCCGGAACAATTATGAGGTTACAGTCGATTCCTACGGGAATATCTGGCAGTCGGACAATGACGATGACGGGAATGAAAGCTGCAGGATCAATTTTATACTTGAATATGGGAATTACGGATATCTCGACGAAATGACCGGTGAACATTGGTCGGTATCGCGCACTGGCCAGCATCCCGATATTCCCCAACGTCACTGGCACCAGAATGATCCCGGTGTAGTTCCCAACCTGCTGGTCACCGGCGCAGGTTCTCCGGCAGGGATCTGTTTTTATGAAGGGGATCTCCTGCCTGATGTTTTCCGGAACCAGATGATCCATACCGATGCCGGTCCCAATGTGGTCAGGTCCTACCCGGTAAAGAAGGATGGTGCCGGGTACCGGGCCGGCATCGAGAATATCCTCTGGAGTGAGAAAGATAAATGGTTCCGGCCCGTTGATGTGGCTGTAGCTCCTGACGGATCCCTCATGGTGGCCGACTGGTATGATCCCATTGTGGGCGGTGCAGCCGTGGGAGATATGAAATTACGTGGCAGGATTTATCGCATCGCACCACCGGGCAAGGATTATGACATAGGTTTTAAAGCGGTTGAAAATATCTCGGGTGCTATTGAAGCCCTGAAAAGTCCGAACCGGGCAAGCCAGTATCTCGGACAGGAATTCCTTATGAGGTCGGGAACTGAAGCTGAAAAATCACTGAAACGGATGTGGAATGGGAAGAACCCGGTATTCAGGGCAAGGGCCTTGTGGCTGCTTGGCAAGATACCTGGATCGGGTATGAACCATGTGCTTGAGGCGCTCAAGGATCCTGATGAAGATATCCGGATCGCAGCGGTCAGACTGGCGGCTCAGATTGGGATACCATTCGAAAATTTTATACCCGGTATGCTAAGGGATACATCTGCCCAGGTACGGCGGGCCCTTGCTCTTTCATTTGCACCCCTGGCAGGACCTGAAAAGGCCGTCTGGTGGGCCGAGCTTGCCGGTCAATATGATGGAAAGGACCGGTGGTACCTTGAAGCATTGGGTATCTCGGCTTCCAATCGATGGAAGGAATGTTATGACAGCTGGTATGCCGCAGACATGACGCTTCCGGATAAAAAATCCATGGATATCGTCTGGCGGTCAAGGGCTCCTGGCTCACTGAAGACAAGGACCGGCATAATTCTTAACACCTTATCGGACAGTATGCAGATCGAGCGAATGTTCCGGTCCTTTGATTTTCTGAAAATGGATAATAAGAATGCTGTGTTGCTGTCGATGCTTGATCCGATACATGCATACGGAAACCTCATAACTGGCCTGGTGATCCAGCATATCGATCCGGAGGAAGTTGAGTTATCCGGAGAATTGATGACGGCCATCCGGAAAACTCTTGATCAGATAAAAGGCACGCAGGATTTTGTTTCCATAATTGACTATTACAACCTCGCCTCGTACCGGGATGAACTGATGGATCTTGCCATGGATACAGGTCCCGATGAACTTGGATTCAATGCCATGAAAGTTTTGATCGAAAATCCAGGCGTCAGGGGATTGGAGCTTGTGAAGGACAGGA
>JAGTVG010000353.1 GCA_018224645.1 Cyclobacteriaceae bacterium | reverse complement strand
GTCCCTGCTTCTTGGGCAATTCTATTTCCAGCAAACCATCGACAAACTTTGCAGAAATATCGTTCTGATCGATGTTGTCCGGAAGCTGGAATGATTTTTTGAACGACTGCACATTAAATTCCTGCCTGGAATATTCCTCTTTCACATTTATTCTTCTTAAATCCATAATTTTCTTCAATCAAGTTTAATACGTTATCCCGAGGAAAATCAATCAAAATATATGCCTCCAGCTATAATGCACTTAGAAGGAAACAGGACTCATTTTCCCGAAGATAATATTCCACATCTGTAGAAAATTCTACACAGGAATAAAAAAACCCCGATGTAGATCGGGGTTATCAATTCAAAACCTGATGATGATTCAGGCGTTGGAAAGGTGGATTGAGTATTAAGTGTTATCCGGATTGAAGAATTCTGCAACATCCTCGGCAGCCTGATCTATGTTTCTTTTTGCATCATTAATTACCTTTTCTGCCCGGTTTTCCACGTCATTCCAGGTATCCTGTGAGGAAGAATTTACCTCATTTAATGTTTTATCGATATTTACTTTTTCATTCTGGATGTTATTAATGGCCTCCTGGATCTCCGCCTTGGATTCTTCAGATGCATTTTCTGCCTCCTGCTGAAGGTCATTCAACTTCTCATCAGCTTTTTGTCTCAGTTCCCGGAGGTCCTGGGCTACATCCTGGCGTGCCTGATCATAATCTGAATCGATATCCTCGGTTCCATATTGATCTCCGGCCGAATCGTTTCTTTCTCTCGGTTGTTCACAGGAAGCGAATATCATCATTCCTGATAACAGCAAAGCCATGCTTAATATCTGTCTCATTTTCATCTTTTTCATAATTTAAATTAATTAGTGTTCAAACTTTATTTTTCTCTATTAGTATTTAAAGGGGGTTCTGTCAATGATCCCCGTTATTTTTCATCTCTCTTCAGGATCAATTCCTTTGTCTGTCAAACCTTTTCTGACAAGGTCATATGGGGTCTGCACGAAATAGGCCTTGTGCCTGTATAAAGCGATCGGAGTATTCAACAAGGCTGGTTTTTGCCTGATTGACTTTATGATATCCTCCTTTTCAAGATCGGCATCTCCATACGCATTTACATATTCATCGGAATGTGTGTCCAGCAACTGAGCCGGAGAGATCTCCAGACGATCTGAGATATCCATCAATTGCGTTTCTGTTACCTGATCCTTTGATATGTCGATTTCCCTTACTTTATAATCCTCTACTGATTTCATATAACCACGAGCTTCCCGGTCCCTGAATCTATCAGAATTATAAATAAAGACAATTTCGTTCTCCTTTATATCAAATATTGTATTCATGTTTCCTTTTCTTATAATCACCATATCCAATGAATACTGAATGTCTCACCCCGGGTTTTTTAACATCCGTGATAATTCACGTAACCGGTTTTTATAATCGTTTTTCATTTCTTCAAGGTCCTTTTCAATGCCCTTGTTCAAAGCATCTTTCTGCTTCGACAGCATCTCAAGTATATGTGAATCCACATATACTTCTTTTTTGGAACCAGCCAGATAACCGACCATCATCCCGATGGCGGCCCCGCTCATGAAGGTTAGAATATACGTTAACGTATCTCTCATTTTGAATCATTAATTTCAATTTCTATGAACAAATAATTGTACCAAAAATGAAAATGGTTAATAAGGCTGAAAAAGTTGTTTTTTGGGCAAAATCGCTTGTTGTTCTGTGGAATTTGACAGGTTTTTGTGCAATTATCTCTACATATACCTAACAACTCAGGACAGTTGACAGGCAGGAAAAATTCAAATTTAATGACAGTGAGGAATTATTTTACAGGAAAGCTGATGATAAAAAGTGTGCCTTGTCCTTTTTGGCTTTCTACGCGGATGTCACCATGATGTCCCGCAATGATATTTTTGGTGACCGTGAGGCCAAGACCTGTTCCATCCTTTTTCAGTGAAAAGAAGGGATCGAAGATTAAATCGAGTTCCGGTTTACTGATTCCCTTACCGTTATCCCGCACAAGGATAAGAACATTTCCGTCATCCTTCCTGGTGGTAACCTCCAGTACTCCTTTTCCCGGAGTCATGGCTTCCACAGCATTCAGAAAAAGGTTAAGCAATCCAACTTTCAACTGTTCCGGATCTATATTTAATAATGGCAGCTTCCGATCCAGCCGATCCTTAAGGGTAATTTCCTTCAGTTCTAGCCTGTCATGAACAAATTCGAGCGTCTCCCTGATCACAGAATTAACATCTCGTTTTTCAAATTTAAGTGTTTTCGATTTGGATGAATTTAAAAAATCCCTTGTCAGGATCTGTATACGTTCAGAATTCCTCCGGATCATATCGATATAATATTTGATTTCCGGATTATCGTCCCTGATTATAGACTGAAGCTCACTGAGTGCAAGGTTAATATTGGTCAGGGGATTTCTAACCTCATGGGCAATGATCCTGGCAAGTTTCCCGGTGGTGGCCATCTTTTCGGCGAAATTGATTTCCTTTTCCGCCCTTTTTCTTTCAGTCATATCCCTGATAACCCCAATGAAGATTGGACCTTCCCGGGTATGTAAAACCGGTGCGGCATGAATGATACAATCCCTTTCCTGACCATACTGGTTCGTCAGGATGATCGCCATCTCAACGTGCTTATCTTTATTTTGGAGGAGGTTTAGAAATTCTTCTGATTTCTTTTTAATTCTGATCAGGTCAGAAATGGATTTGCTCCCCTTTTCATCCTTATTGAACCCGAATATATCAGCGAATGGAATGTTAAAATCGGATATTCTGAAGGATTCATCCAGTACAAAAACCGGATCAATTGAATTTTCAAATAAGACCTGGTATTTTTTTTCCTTTTCCTTGACAATTTCCAGGCTCTTTTTGACGACGGAGATGTCAATAAAATGTAAGGCAAGGGCTTCCTCAAAATGAACTCCGCTGATCAGGTATGATATATTTTTATCCGCGACAGGGATCTCTTTTTCAATCTTGAAGTAGGTCTCCTTCATGGCATAATCAAGGAATGATTCATATTCCTTCAACCAAATTTCCTTATCAAAGACTTCAAAAAACCGTTTGCCTTTCAGACCGTTCCGGTCATCGCCGAAATTTTTTATAAATTCCCGGTTCACCAGGGAAAATTCAAAATCTATGATCCTCCCCTCACCGTTCCTGATGGAGTTCAGGGTGACAATCATGTGGGAGGCGCTTTTTAAAACGTTGATTATCAAATTGTGATCTGTGACAATTTGACCGTTACCCTTTTTTTTCAAGTTCCAGGAATTAAGATTGGGAAATATGGTGAATTTTCATCTTGTTATACAGCGTTTTACGGTCGACGCCAAGGATCTTGGCGGTTTCGGTTTTATTGTTATTGGTTCTTTTCAGAACTTCCTGTATGGCGAATTTTTCAGCTTCCCGTGAGACTTTCTTCAGATTGCTTGGCAATACACCATTGAATGATATTTCAAGGAATGAACTCCTGTTGTTGGCAGGTTCCTTAATTTCTTCAGGCAGGCAGGATAATTCGATTTCTGCCCCGTCTGTCAACAACACTGCTCGTTTAATCACGTTCCTCAGTTCCCTCAGGTTCCCCGGCCAGGAATATGATTTGAATTTCTTTAAGACTTCAGGATTAAATTCCTGTACCTGTTTACCTAACTGTTTGTTCGCTTCCTTTAGAAAATGCTTTGAATACTGAACGACATCCTCCTTTCTTTCCCGAAGCGGGGCTAGATCTATTCTGAACTCATTGATCCGGTGATAAATATCTTCCCTGAAATCTCCCCTGATCACTGAATTTTTAAGGTTTTCGTTTGAAGCGACTATCAGGCGTACATCCACCGGGATATCCTTGATATCCCCGACTCTCTTGATTTTCCTTTCCTGCAGGACCCTTAACAATTTGATCTGGTTTTCATAGGTTAGGTTACTTATTTCATCCAGGAAAAGGGTTCCGCCATCAGCAAGTTCAAAACTTCCCGGTTTATCCCCGACTGCCCCTGTATAGGCTCCTTTGACGTGTCCGAATAATTCACTTCCCGCCAGGTCCTTGATCAGGGCACCGCAATCGATGGCGACAAAAGGTTTATTCGCCCTTTTACTTCTGAAATGTATGGCCTTGGCGATAAATTCCTTACCTGTGCCGGTATCTCCCATAATGATGACCGACATATCGGTAGGTGCGATCAGGTTGATATGTCGCTGGACCATCTGTGATTGCGGACTCTGACCCTCGATGTAGGTATCATAAAATTCCCGGGCCTGATCATGAGTACCGGATTCACTGACCTTTTTATCCTTCATGGAAAGGACAGTTTTGATGGTGTGCAGTATCTCATCAGGATATAAGGGTTTGGTAACATAATCGACCGCACCTTTTTTAACCGCATCCACGGCTATCCGAACATCGGAATACCCGGTGATGATGATCACCTGGATTCGTGAATCAATGATTTTTACTTTCTGCAGAATTTCGATCCCCGTAGCGTCCGGCAGTTTAAAGTCACAGAGGACAAGGTCAACCGTATTTTCTTTCAACAGCTTAACGGCTGTTTTCCCATTATAGGCGATATCTGTATCAAAACCATGTTTTGACAGGAATTTAGCAAGCATATTGCATATATCCCGGTCATCATCAATTATAAGTATTTTTTTCATTTGTTATTTTTTCCGTTAATCGCTGTCAGGATCTCATTCTTTGAAAATGGTTTTCTCAAAAACATGTGCACCCCAAGAGACTTGGATTTATGAATCTCATCTTCCCCATCGAGGGCGCTGATCATGACAACATCGTTTCGATTTTCCTTGCTTATAAACTCAGAAACCAGGTCAAAGCCTGATCCATCAGGCAGATTGACATCAATAAAATACATGTCAAAGGATTCTTGTGCAATATATTTTTTCGCCATTTCCATAGTATAAATCAATTCACAATCAAAGCCATGTTGGATTACGATACCGCAAATCAGGCGGCATATATCTTTTTCATCATCAACGATCAATATCCTCATTGCAATACCAGTAAGCCTTTTAAAAATCTTTCCCGAGAATAAGATAATATAGATAAAAATCGATAATGTCAATTAAAACGTGTTTTTTGTAGAGAAAATTTCCCGTATTCTGTTTTGACCTATTACGATGGATAGCTTAAATTTCTGCCAAAACTTAAAAACGAAATACCATGAATTTAATGATTTAAAATAAAAAAAATTTGGATAATACGCTAACATTATTTATTTAAAGTGCCTGATATAAAGGAATTAGGATTTAAAGCCTTAATGAAAGACTTTACAGGAGTGATGTTGATCAGACAACCCTGCCACACGAAGGGGACGCAGATGGTATTTGAATCTCGGAACCTCTCCGCACGCCATCCGTGCCTCGCGCAGTCGACGCTGATGATTTTTGAATACGATGGTTCCTCAGCGTCCTTTGCAGGAGACAGCCGAGGGAGGAAAGGAGACAGCTGACATTGATGAATCTGACAGACGAAACTTCAGATTCCATAGGTCCTCAGCATCCCTTATAACAGACGCTGAGTAGGGAGTAAGCTGTCAGAAAATGACGTTGATGTAGGTTGGGGAAACATTTACGCTTTTTTCTCAAGCGCCCCCACCCTTTCCCTTGCCTCTTCATCATCAGGATTCAGCTGCAGGCATTTTTTATACTGCTCAATCGCTTTTTCAGGTTCATCCCGTTTTTCAAACAATTCCCCAAGATTAAAGTAGGCATCGGGATTATCCGGCATTAACCGGATTGAAATTTTAAAATGTTTTTCAGCCTCCTTCAGATTTCCTAATTCAATTTCAGCTGCGCCCAGGTTCGTATGATAAATATCACTTTCAGGATTGAGGGTCACTGCTTTTGAAAACCAGTTTTTTGCTTCATCCCACTTTTCCCGGTCAAAATAACATCGCCCCAATTCATTATGGGAATCCCCAAATTCCGGGTTCAGTTCCACGGCTTTTTGAAGACTTTTTATGGCATCCCCGGTTTTTCCCGAAGCACGCTGCATCCTGCCGACCCCATACCAGGCAAGATCATAGTCAGGGTTCAAAACAAGGGCTTTTTTGAAATACGCCAGAGCGGCATCCGCATTCCCGAATTGTTCTTCAATTAATCCCATATCATGATAATTCAACACATTATCCGGATTAATTTTTATCAGTTTTTGATAGATCTTTTTTGCCTTACCATATTCCTTGAGATCAAAATAAATGCCTGCCAATTGGATAAGTGCTTTTTCATCATCCGGATTCAGTTCAACTGCTCTTTTATAATGTCCTTCAGCTTCTGATAGATTCCCGGATTTCAACTCGGTAATGCCAAGATTTGAATGATAAATGCTATTGTCCGGATTAATTTCGGATGCCTTTAAAAAATAATCTTTTGCCTGCGTCCATTTTTCCTGGTTAAAGTACCATAATCCCATTTCATTTTGAGATTTATCATATTCAGGGTTTAAATCGATTGACTTTTTCAGGCTTTCAAAGGCTTCTTCCCTGTTTCCCTTTAAATGCTGAATTTTCCCGATTGAATACAGGGAGTTATAATCATCAGGTTTGATCTCCAGGACCTTGCGATACCAGGTCAGCGCTTCATCAAGGTTCCGGGTTTGTTCTTCGATCAATCCCATATCACTATAATATACTTCATTTGAGGGACTGATTGCAATAAGTTTTTCATAGATGACTTTTGCCCGGTCATACATTTGCTTTCCATAGTAAAGACCGGCAAGACGTACGAGTGCATTTTCGTAATCAGGCTTCAGTCTGACAGCCTTTTCATAGTAGTCAATCGCCTTATCTGCATCCAGGGAATTTTCCTCGATTAACCCCAGATCATGAAAATATTCTTCCTTGCCGGGACTGATTTTTATAAGCTTACCGTACAACTCCCTGGCCAGGTCATATTCCCTGGTTTCAAAATATATCCCCGACAAACGAACCAGGGCATTTTCATAATCCGGAATAATTTCTATGGATTTCCGGTAAAAATCCTTCGCTGCCTGAATATTGCCCAGTTTTTCTTCAATGAGCCCGAGATCATGATAATTGATCCCATTTAATGGATCCGCGGATGCAAGTCTTTCATATATTTCCTTTGCCTTTTCATATTCCTGAAGGTCAAAGTACATTTTTGCCATTTCAAGATATGAACTTTCATAATCAGGATTGATCTCGACGGCCTTTTGAAAATATTTCAAAGCTTCTTCAACATTTCCCTTTTTTTCTTCGATCAGACCAAGATTATGATAGGCATAATAAAATCCCGGATCTATTTCGATGGCCATCAGGTATTTTTCCCTGGCTTTTTCGAAATTCTCCCGGGAATAATAAATATTTCCCACATCATTATGGGAAACGGCCGACTGCGGGTTAAGGGCCAGGGATCTTTCATAATTGAGGAGGGCCGAATCAAGATTACCAATTGATTTTTCAACAAGTCCTATATTTCGCAATGCATAATCCGCCAAAGGATCCAGTTCTACCGTTTTGACATAACATTCCCTTGCCTTTTCGAATTCATTTTTGGCAAAATATTTATTTCCCAGTTCTGTAAAAATGCCTGCGTTCCGGGTGCTTATTCTGATTTCCTTAAAATAGGTTAATGCTTCTTCAAGGTTATTTTCCTTATCATAATTTTCCAGCAGATAAGTAATGGCCGTATAATCGTCCGGATTTTGTGCAAGGATCTTTTTCAGGTCCTCACTGGATTTTTTATACTGCCCGAGCATATAATGAGCATCGGACCGCGCCTTGTATAATTCCATATTCATGGAATGGTGATCATGCCCCGGAAGGGATTTTAATGCCTTATTAAAACTATCAACGGCTTTTTCGTAATCCTTGGTCACATTATAGGCTTCACCAAGCTGCTTATACAATTTTGCCAATTTCAGGTCATCGCTGATGAAGGTGGTGACATTTGATTCGACCACGTTCATGGTCTGTTTATCCTCCTCCGCCACAAAACTTCTTTTGGCAATGTTTTTCCGTGCAGACTGATCATGAATCACACCGTCAATTTCCTGCAACAACTGATTAATGGTTTCCGTGGATTTATCATCGGTGCTTTTTCCAAGACGCAGGTCTTTGGCATCCTGAATGGTTCTGATGAGATAATCATGGGTAATCTCATAGATCGATTCCCCATAGGAATCATAATCTTTTTTCAGGATCCTTGCGTCTACCAGGACTTTCAATGTTTCAAGGCTTACTTTACAGTCGTTATATTTAAGTATGATGTCCTGGTGTATGGGAATGCGCCGGTTCTTGGATAGCATTTTTTCTTCGATCAGCACCCGTACATCATTTTTTTCCAGATCTGAAAGCGATACATCATTGACAACCAGGTTACTGATACAATCCAGGTAATATCCATTGATGATCTGACGGGGTTTGCTGATCTCTTCTTTATGGATGATCTTATCTTCATCGGAAGGAAGTACTTTCTGTTCGATGTAGGAACAGATGACCTGCAGACCAAAAGGTTCGATCCTCCGAATTTCGTCGTCATTTTCCGAATCATCTACATGGGCCGACAATTCCTCAAAAATATACTGTTTGGTCTCATCGGTAATGATGAATTTTTCGCTTTTAAATACTTCGCCCTCCAGTTGCGAGGGACCATCCATTGCCTGGAAGGCTTC
>JAGTVG010000352.1 GCA_018224645.1 Cyclobacteriaceae bacterium | reverse complement strand
TGTGAACCCGAAAAATTTACAAATTTTTCCTGCCAGACGGCTTTGCTTCGCTAAAGCTATGCGAAATGGATGCAGGCAGGCGCCCGGAGGGCCGTCCCGATATCCTTGGAATCTTATTTTATCATGACTAATTCAATTTTTTTTATTTTCTAGTATTTAAATGGTTTAAGAATAACCGGGATTAAAGAGGCGTCTGCCGGCAAACAGTCACGGATGATCCTGCAACAGGCCCTCCACACAGCATCCACGCCAGCTTTGGGACAAGTTTATGAACAAAACTTCACTGAAGCCTCTTTTTGCACAGCCAATGCTCCCCCCTCAGGGCAGCTTGAATACCCTTTCCAGCCTCTGCCATCTTTCCGCTGAGGTGGTTCCGGGAACTGCCTGCTGGTATTTCGCCATCAAATCCTCCCATTCCGTCTGCCGGGTCAATCCGGCCAGTTTTCCCATCTCCACCCCGAAATCAAAATCCACAGGGACTGTCAGGATCATGATCAGCATTGTTCCTGAACGGTAAATCTCCATATCGAGGATCCCCACCTCCCGGAGTCCCCGTGGGATCTCCTTCCAGATCTTTGCAGGATGATGCCATTCCTCGTATTCCCTGATCAGTTCCGGATCATCGCGTAATCCGAGTGTCATGCAGTAGTGTTTTGTAGCGATTTCCCATTGGTGCTGCCTGTACCCGGTCAGGCTGTTTTCATCTGTTTGAGCCATAGTGTGAATTATAAAGTGGATTTAATGTTAAACCTGTAAACTTTTCAATAACTGGCGCAAGTGTTTGTACATGTTCTTTGCATTAGGTCACTTGTGCCAGAACACGCATACACTTCATTCATTTTCCGGCTCAAGTCCCGCCTGCACACAATACCAGCCGAAGTCTTGGCGAAGGCTGAATTTCCACGTCTGCCGTCGATCCCGCTATTACGGGATGTCGAGCATCCTCAAGGCCCCATAACTGGGAACCTCGGGATCCGCATCAGAGATAAACAATCCTGATTCCAGGATGATCTACAGGTGAAATCAGATCCATCCCCAACCTTATCGGAGGGACTTCCTTCCCCTTCGGGCAAATGATCCTGGCTTTCACCAGCTCCATATCCTTCCATTCAAGACCCAGCGTAAAACCTCCCCTTGCCCGGATCCCATTTAATTTGCCGGTATGGAATTCATCCGGCAGGGCAGGCAGGAGGTGGATCTCCCCCATATGCGACTGTACCAGCATCTCGGCGATACAACCCGGAACAGCGGCGGATCCATCAAGCTGGTAATGCAGATACAGACTGTCTTCCATATAAAGATCTTCCCGGTTCCAGTGATAATCGGCATGCTGGAAGGTAAGACCGTTCTCAAATCCCTGTTCGGTGAGCATTTCAGTCAGAATTTTATTCGCCCGGTTGCCATCCATCAGCCGGGCCCAGCACCACATCCGGTGTGCCCTGGCCCAGTTGCCTCCGGAGGCCAGCTCCTGTTCAAGATACCTGCCATCGCCCCGCATATTAAGCGATTTTTTCGCTGCCTCCGCAAGCAGGGGTGTGGTGGTGGGATGGATCTGACTACCCGGACATACCGCGTATAAATGGGCGATATGCCGGTGATGGCCTTCCGGATCATCGATATCCAAATACCATTCCTGCAGCTGCCCGTGCTTCCCGATCTGCAGGGGCAATAACTTTTCACGCGTATACAACAGGGAATCAGCAAATGAATTATCGCCCATGATCCTCGCCGCTTCTGAAGTATTGGTGAAAAGATCCCAGAGCATCTGCATATCCTGGTATATTCCCGGAAGGCTGTAATGGTACCGGTCACTCTGACGGTCATGAAATGCCGGATTCAGACCTTCTTCCGTCATAAGTGCCCCGTGTTCAGCCGAAATGCTTGGGGCGGTGATCAGGTACCCTTCAAAGGGAAAAAGATTCTGCAGCCAGAAGATAGAAGCATCCCTGAGCAGGGGATATCCCTGTTCCTGCAAATAACCAAGGTCTTGTGTAAAAAGATAGTGGTCCCAGATATGCTGGCAATGCCAGGCGGCTCCCATGGGATACATACCCCAGGGATGGCTTCCCCAGGGAGCTGCATGCCCCCAGATATTCCCCGTGGTGTGGCTCACCCAACCTTCCGTACCGTATACCCTTCTGGCGATTTCCCGTCCTGAAATGGCCAGGTTATCGATCCATTCGATATAGGGTTCCTGGCATTCGAACAGGTTGGTAGGCCCGCAGGACCAGTATATTTCCTGGAGATTGATGTTGCTCTGGTAATTGCCGGACCAGGGGGCTACCTTGAAGGCATTCCAGACCCCCTGAAGGTTTGCCGGCAGGGTATTCGGCCTCGAGGAGCTGATGATCATATAACGGCCCAGGTTGAAGGCAAGTTTCTTATACCCCGGATCCTTCATTCCAGAACGCAACCGCTGAAACCTTTCGTTGGTGGGTAGTGATTCGGCTTCCGGGTCAGCTTGCTGGTCAATGCTTACCCTGTTATATAGTGTCTGTTAATCGTTGGTGTGCGCATTTTTCATTCCTTCCC
>JAGTVG010000351.1 GCA_018224645.1 Cyclobacteriaceae bacterium | reverse complement strand
CGATCATTATTCATTTTTATTTTTTTAAAGATGAAAAAAATTATTCTATAAAAGTGGTCAATCATTCAATGGATTGATGCCGCTTTCTGAGGATAGAAACGGGCGGGTTATTAAACACCCTTTAAAATGAAATTAAAATTTAATTAAAAATCCGGTGGTTGGGTATGGAAACGGTAACTGTGGTTCCTTTTCCAGGAATAGATTGGACAAGTAGCCGGGCTTCATGAATATCCAGGATTTTTCTTGCAAGGGAAAGACCCAGACCAAAACCATTGATGTTTCTCGAGTTTTTTCCCCTGTAAAATGGCAGGAATATCTGTTCGATCTCATCCCCGGGTATTCCAGGTCCTTTGTCAATTATTCTGACAATTAAATTATCCCCGCCAAAATCAATCTCTACCAAGGATTTGTGATCGCCGGAATATTTGCAAGCATTTTCAATCAGATTCATCATGGCCGATTTGAATAATTGTTTATCTCCATGAACATAAAGGATCAAATCATCTTCCGGAACGCTTGCAAATTCGATATTAATTTCATAGGACGGCCATTTTTTCAGGATCAATTCCCGCGCCTGAAACAGGATTTCATCAATCCGAATGAGGGAGAATGTCTCCCTGATATTGTCCGTCTTTGTCTGTGCCAGGGCAAGTAATCCATCGGACAACTGTGTTAATCGCTTTACATCCTCGAGAACGGATTGCAGAATGAATAAATATTCATCAACATTCCTGCTGCTCATTAAAGCCACTTCAACCTGCCCTCTGATGGAAGTAAGTGGCGTTCGAAGTTCATGTGAAGCATGGGATACGAAACTTTCCTGAGCGAAAAATGCCTGTTCAAGCCGGTTCAGCATATGATTAAAAGTCCGGGATAACATGGCGATTTCATCCTTTCTGTTTCCTTCATTTATCCTTTTATCAAGGTTTTTATCCGTAATCTGCTCCACTTCGCCAATTACACGTTTAATGGGTTTGACTGCCTGGCCGGCAAACAGCCAGCCCCCGATTAAAGTGATGACACTGCATCCAATAAATACAAATATCAATATCCATTTCAGATTATTCAACTTGCTTATTCCATATTGATCAAAGGCTGTCGAAATCACCACGAACCTGTCGAATTCGCCTGAATATAATAAACCCAGGCATTCATTCCTGCCCTCCCTGAACCGGATATCTTTTTCAAGCCGGATCTTATTAATTAGTGCTAAAGGATAAATTTTGTCCTCATCTGTACTGCTATATATTTCTTCATTATTGTAATTATAGATCATGATTTTTTCCTCCGGCAAGGAAATAGTATTCATATCAATGATTCTCATGAGGTCCCCGTCAATCTCATGCACATCTATCAGCAATTTTGCCGTATTTATTGATTTGGAATTCAGCCTTTCATAGAATTCATCCTTCCGGTATTCAGCGGAAAGCAGGTAAATACTGAGGAATGCAAGGAGATTTATTGCCGAAATAATGAGGAGGAATTGAAGCGTAAGTTTCAGCCTGATCTTCATTCTTCATCCTTTAAAATGTAACCCATGCCGATATAAGTATGGATCAATTTTTTATCGTAATCCTTATCGATTTTTTTGCGCAGAAAATTGATATAGACATCAATTACATTTGTTCCCGTATCAAAATTGATATCCCAAACCCTGGAGGCAATGTCATTCCGGGAGATTACCCTGTTTTTATTTTTTGCCAGATATTCCAGCAATGCATATTCCTTGGCCGTAAGATCGATCTTTTTATTCCCACGCTTTACCATCTTACTTTCCTGGTTTATTTCAAGATCAGCAATCCTGATTAGCCGTTCAGGCGCTTCACTTTTTAAATTTCTTTTGAGCAGGGCTTTGATCCTTGCAAGTAATTCCCTGAATTCAAACGGTTTGATCAAGTAATCATCTGCTCCTGCATCAAAGCCATTTAATTTATCATCAACGGATCCAAGGGCAGTCAGCATGATGATCGGGACTTTTTCATTTTCCTTCCTGATCAGCCTGCACAATTCGAACCCGTTGATATGTGGAAGATTAACGTCAAGAATGATCAGCTCAAACCTGCCTGACAGAGCCAGACTTCGTCCCGTCTGCCCGTCATAGGCGATTTCCGTTCCAAAATCATTTTCCTCCAGTCCGCGTTTGATGAATTCGGCAACTTTTGGTTCATCTTCAACGATTAGGATCTTTGTTTTAATCATTGGACCTGATCCATAAAAAAATAGAATTGCTTTAACAACGTTTAATCCGTGTATGATGATATCTGACTTGAAGAATTTATTTCAGTTTTATCAATTATCCAAAAAAACGCCGGAAGCTTTTATCCTTTATCTGTTTATCTGTTTATCTGGCCGGGGGTTTCATCAAATTGCCTGGCTTTAGTGGCCTTGTATGAAGTTTTGCCGGGAAATATGATTTGTGAATTTCATTTTTAACAAAATAAATTGCCTGATCCTTACCAGGTTCATACCCCTGAAATCCAGGCCTTAAAATCCTGCATTGTCTCAAAAATTTCACCACGAGGCTTTCTCCCAAAAAAATCAGATTTTAAAGGAACTGACAATATCCACAATAAACTAAACGCAATTCTCAGGGTTAAGATGTTACGATGAAAAATCACAACCAGGCCTTTGATTCATATTATATTTGTTGAACGTACATAAAAAATTCGTTTCGGAAGACTTATACCCGGTCCAATTATCTTATTCCCTTCTCCCTGCGGCAGGCAGGCACATCTCGGCGTCCTCGCATCTCGGCGTCCCCGCTTATCCACGGCCCCCCGTCTCCGCGTCTCCGCATTTCCCCTAAACCTCCAGTGCTTTCCTGCAGTAATCCATGCATTTCTTAACCTCCTTCACCGGATCAGAATTTTCCGGCACCTCGTACTCAAGCTCGATGGTGGCAGGGAATTTATATTTTTTTTCACTCATGAAATTCAGAACCTCCGTTAGCGGGGTATCCCCCTGGCCCCAGGGAAGGTTCCCTTTCCCGTTTTCGGGCTTTTGCCTGTCCTTGATGTGCATGCTGGCAATCCGGTCATGTTTAACGCTGATCAATTCAAGCGGGTCGGGATTTCCCGCAGCCACATAATGCCCGAGATCGAGATTCAGGGCATTGTATTTTGACTGGGCAAGCGCAGTATCCCAGATTGTCGGGGTCTGCTGTTCATGGCCATGGTAAGACACATATATCCTATGCTTTGAACCCATATCGCCCAGTTTTTTAGTGTGTGCATCATCATCCGGAAGTTCCAGGGTTATATGACCGGCACCGAGGGCTTTTGCTGCACGGAAGCCGTAATCGATCTCTGCATCCGTATTATTTTTCCCGAAGGCCCCCGGTTTGAATGCATAAATAGAAACACCGGCATCGGCATACATTTTCTTAAGCTGCTTGAATTTATCCATGGAAACTGAAGCTCTCCATTCAGCCACTTCCCTGTTAAAGACTTCCATACGGGACCTCATTTCATCCAATTCCTTCTTCTCGTTATCAGTCAGACTTTCGCCATTCCTGGACTTTCTCATCAGTTGAAAAAACGAACGGCGGTCCACAGGATTTTCAGGCATTCCGGCATAATTTTCAGCCGGATCACCCATCAGTTCGATGGCGTTGATCCCACAATCGCGTACATATTGCAGGGTAGCCTCTGCACTCTGATCCGGCATACTCCTGAAAGAATAGGTGATCACACCGATCTGTACTCCCCTGATCAAGGAATCCTGTTTTCGCCAGTAGCGGAGAATGGCAGGCGCCCCGATCAATTGTTTTGTACTGACTGCCAGGCCGGCTGCCATCATTGATGAAGCAGTAATGAATTGCCTGCGCGATACTTTTGTCATTTTAGTCTTCATATTATTATAGATTTTTTATAACCAACAATAAGTGCCCTGTTAAAAAATAAAGCCGGCTCCTCATAAATGATTTAGCCATTGGAAGGATAATATAAACCAAAAAATCTGAAAAATTCCAACCAAGACCTTACCGGACCTGATTTATTCCTGATCTTTTTACGAATAAACGATTGGTCTGAAGTTAGTCAATGATTCTGATTTAATTCTGAATAAAATCCGCCGGCCGGGTAAATTTTTAATCAGTTCAAAGATTCTGCATGGTAGCCATACCAAAGCAGTTTGCATCTCCCCGCTGGAAAAATATCCGGTATGCATCTATTTCTTCAGGAACAGAGATTTGTTTATTGTGTTATAATGAATATTTTTAAAGTCATTATGAAATCAAAGATCAATCGAAACGATCCCTGTTATTGTGGCAGTGGCAAAAAATATAAAAATTGCCATGGCATCAAGGGCGAAAAAGTTAAAAGCAAATACCCCTTGATCCTTGTAGGAATGGGTATTCTGATCGTGGCGGCGATTATCATTCAGCCTGTCAGGAAAGGCCCCTCAGGATCAGGGAAGCCTGGACAGGTATGGTCGGAAGAACATGGTCACTGGCATGATGCACCGGGTACGCCAACAGGAACAACGTTACCGGAATCTACCCGCCCTTCTGGTCCGGCACCGGAAGGAAAGGTATGGTCGGAGGAACATGGCCACTGGCATGATGCTCCGGGCACTCAAACCAGTACAACAACACCTGAGTCCACCCGCCCACCCGGTCCGGCACCGGAAGGAAAGGTTTGGTCGGAAGAACATGGCCACTGGCACAACGCACCTGAAGGCGCTGCATCAGAGATTCCATAGATGCGCAATTCAGTGTTCAGGGGATTCCTGATCCCTGCCCATATTCTGGGTAAGCAGCCTTTCCATCATCAGCTCAAGCAATTTTTCTTTCTGAATGGTCATGCCAATCCTGCCATTGGGTTCACGGCCCTCATCAATGACAGTATATCCGCCTTCAATTACCTTCACATGAGCAGGCCTTGTGGTAAACAATTCAGGCCATAAAAACATACCTATTGCCACCACATCATGCAACACGGGATCAGGATGTGCATAGGATTCATATCTCCATAAGGTATAGAGACCTGTTAAAGCATTGGTCAGCGGGGATTGCCGCATCAGCAGCTTTTGGCGATAGCTTTCTTCCAGTCTAACATAAGTGGTCACATCCAGCCCTGCAAAGGTGATATCCGCTCCATTTTCAACGAACATTTTCGCTGCCACCTCATCTCCCCGTACATTCCATTCCGGACTGATAATCGGACCGGTATCATAACCCATGTAAAAGGATCCAAACATGGAATAGATCTGTTTGGCCAGTTTAAGCGCTTCCGGATCTTTTTTGATCACATCCATCATATTGGGCACGGGGCCCACGGTAAATAGAACTACCTCATCCGGATATTTCCGCAGATTCTCTATGATAAAATCAGCGGCATCCTGTCTGACCGGCTTTACCGCATCAAATCCCTCTGCCCAATGAAACTGGGAAGTGAAATAATCATTCGTTTTTCTGCCAACCACAACCGGGATATCCTCCCTGCCAACCTCATATAACATCCTGCAGGCTACCTGGGCACGCTTCGGCGTATCCCCCTGGTCCATTACAAATCCCAGTACCTCGAATTCCGGACTTGCGAGGATCAGGGCAAAGGCAAAAGCATCATCAATATCTCCCCCCAGGTCACAGTCGAAAATGATTTTCTGTTTTTCCTGTGCAAACAGGGTTATTGTAAAAAAACATCCGACAAAGAGCAAAAAAAGTTTTCTTTTCATGTCAATCTTTTATTAAACAAACTAAAAATTTTATTAAAAATACGCCTCATTGGTATAATTCAGCGGACTGAAAATACAAAACCCCCGGTAAAATTGCTCACTTCAAATAAACAT
>JAGTVG010000350.1 GCA_018224645.1 Cyclobacteriaceae bacterium | reverse complement strand
GATCAACGCAACTGGACTGATGCTTCCTATAAGACCTACTGTACACCTCTGGGAATCCCTTTTCCGGTTGTGATCGAAGCAGGGGATAGGATCCATCAGAAAATCGATCTGGATATAACCGGAACAGAACCGGGGAGCATAATACGGGATGGTGTCCACGAACTTGTTTTTACGATAGATGAAGATCTTGGATTCAGTTTACCGGGATTGGGTACAGGAACTTCCTCGTCATATAACCGGCTTGACCGGGAAACCTGCGACCTGATCAGAAAATCAGGATTGGATCATATCCGCTGGGACATAGACATGACGGCGGAAGACCTGCCGGATAAACTTCAGGCTGTGCGTCAGGATATAACCCGAATGGATACCGCTGCCTGCCTGGCCCTGTTTTTTGGAGATGATCCTGTGGATGAATTTGAAAGGTTCATGCAGGAAGCTTCCGTGCTGAAGGACAGGATAAAATATATGATCTTATTCACGAAGGCCGGGAAGACCACCCCAACTTCGTTAATCAATGAACTTTCCGGCAGGATACGGGAGAATCTTCCCGGTATCAGGATAGGGGGAGGTACCAATGCCTATTTTGCTGAATTGAACCGCGAACGGGTTGATCAGAAGGACCTGGATTTTATCGTTTACTCGGTCAATCCCCAGGTGCATGCCTTTGATCATGCTTCACTTACAGAAACGCTGGAGGCGCAGTTCTATACGGTGAAAAGTGCCCGTTTGTTTTTTCCCGGAAAGGAGATCATGATATCTCCTGTTACGTTAAAACCCAGGTTTAATCCAAATGCTACCGGGTCGGAACTTCCTTCAAGGCCGGGTGAACTGCCACCGCAGGTCGATGTGAGGCAGATGTCCCTTTTCGGAGCCTGCTGGACGCTTGCGAGTATAAAATACCTGTCCGAAGCTGGGATCAACTGGATCTCGTATTATGAAACGGCCGGGTGGCGGGGACTTGTCCAGGGTCCAGACGATCCACCTGAAAGCAGGATATTTAAAACCGGGCAGGGAGATGTTTTCCCGGTCTATCTCGTTTTCAGGTGGTTAAGTGAAATCAGGGAAGCGACATTGATCAGGACTTTCAGTTCCAACCCATTGATTTTTGATGGACTTGCCGTACGCCATGATAGTGCCATACATGTTTTTCTGGCCAATTTCAGTTTGAGAGATCAAAAAATAGATATCCCGGGGTCAAAGAGTCCCTGCCATCAGAGGATACTTTCAATAAAAAATGTGCGGGAATTCATGAAGGATCCGGAAGGGAAAAATATAATTACCCGATCCGAAGTGGCGGATGTCCGGTTACCGCCCTGCAGTATCAACTGGATTTCTTTTCAGTCATGAGCAGGGACAGGATCAGGGTTGGATTATTTATCCCGTGTTACATTGACCAGTTTTATCCGCAGGTTGGCAAAGCCGTTTACCGGTTCTTAAAAAAACTGAACCTTGATCTGGAATATCCGATGGATCAGACCTGCTGCGGCCAGCCCCTGGCCAATTCGGGTATGAGGAAGGAGTCCGAAAAGTATGCTGTCAAATTTTGGAAATTGTTTTCCGGATTTGATTATGTGGTATGTCCATCAGCAAGTTGTGTACTGCACGTCCGGGAACATTTTCCTGATCTTCCAGAAGACGGGATGGAGGGTTCGTTCAGGGGTAAAACACTTGAATTTGTCGAGTTCATCCATGATATACTGCGGTTGGAAAAGATTGAGGCCAGTTTTCCTCATAAGGTTGCCCTTATCCATGGCTGTCATGGACTGCGAGGCCTCCGGCTTGAATCCTCCTCTGAATTGAATGTTTCCTATTTTTCCAAAAACATGGAATTACTCAGGCAGGTAAGGGGAATCCGGATGGTGACATACGATCGGGAGGACGAATGCTGTGGATTCGGGGGCTCTTTTTCGGTATTTGAAGAAACCGTATCTGTCAGGATGGGCCTTGATAAACTGAAATCGCTTACGGCCTGTGGTGCAGAATATGTTACGGGGAACGACATGTCCTGCCTGATGCACCTGGAGGGATTGTCACACCGACAGCATCTTGGGTTGAAATTTATTCATATTGCCGAAATTCTAAATGGAGCCGTATGATCGATCATGCAGGAAACGCTGCTGCATTTAACCGGGATAAGTCCTTCGCAGAATGGCATAATGAAACTTTATGGCATGTCAGACATAAACGTGACATGGCCAGGAACGGAGTCGTTGACTGGGAATTATTGAGGGAAAAGGCATCGGCGATCAAGGAACATACCCTGGCTAATCTACATGATTATCTTCTTGAATTCGAAAAAAATGCTCTCCGGAATGGCTGGGTGATTCACTGGGCTTCCGGTTCGGATCTGCATAACAGGATCATTCTGGATATTCTCTCAGAGGAAAACATCAATGAGGTGGTAAAGAGCAAATCCATGCTTACGGAAGAATGCGGATTGAATGTTTTTCTTGAAAAAAGGGGAATAAGGATCATAGATACGGATCTGGGAGAAAGGATCGTACAACTGGCTGAAACACCACCCAGTCATATTGTTTTGCCTGCCATCCATATGAAAAAAAAGGAGATCGGCGAACTGTTCCATAAGCATCTGCATTCAGCGCCGGGAAGTGAGGACCCCGAGTATCTTACCCGGGTGGCCAGGGAAAACCTGAGGATTCATCTGAAAAATGCGAAGGCTGCCATTTCAGGAGTGAATTTCGGCCTGGCTGATTCCGGTGCCATTGTTGTCTGCACCAATGAAGGGAATGCCGATATGGGGATCCATCATGCGGACATTTACATTGCTTCCATGGGCATTGAAAAACTTATCCCCGGGAAAACGGAGTTGCCGGTATTTCTTGAATTACTTGCCAGAAGCGCAACAGGACAACCGATCACTGCCTACACCTCCCATCTGATTAAACCTCCGCCGGGGAAGACCTATCATATCATACTGGTGGATAACGGACGGGCAGACATACTTTCAGGCAATAAATACGGTGAAGTTCTGAAATGTATCCGTTGCGGGGCCTGTATCAATACCTGCCCGGTTTACCGGCGTAGCGGAGGATACAGTTATGGTTTTACGATTCCCGGACCTATCGGTTCGGTGCTGGCGCCCCTGAAAAACATGAAGAAATACCATGCCCTTCCCTTTGCCTCTACTCTCTGTGGTTCCTGTTCCGATGTCTGCCCGGTGAAGATCGATCTTCATGAAATTTTATTTAAGTTAAGATATGATGCGGTGGATGCCGGATCCCTTTCCATGGCAAAAAGATTGATGCTTTTCATCCTGGATCAGGTTTTATACCGGAAGTCACTTTACAGCATACTCGGATTTTTTGGTACCAGGTTATTAAAATACCTGCCATCCTTTATGGTGTACCATCGTTTCAATGGATGGGGGAAGTCGAGGGATTTTCCGGGAATTCCGGATCAGAGTTTCAAAAAATGGTATAAGGAGGAAATCAAACGTGGATGAACGGGATAAAATATTGAATAAACTGCCCCGGCCAACCGGGGATAAAAAACCTTCTGCCTATATTTCCATGGATAAAAATGCGGGAATCGACCTGGTCACGGAATTCATCGGGAACCTGTCTGCCTGTGGGGGAAGGGGAATTCAGGTGAAGAAAGAAAATGTCGAAGTAACCATTAATGAAATTTATGGGAACCCTGATAGGGTAATGAACCTGTCCGGCTTCAGCAGCTTTCCCTCACGCAATACAGAAATTTCCGTACAGGTGAAGATAGATCAGATCGATCTTCTGATTGTCGATGGATTGATCGGGGTTGCGGGGAATGGTGCGGTATGGCTGACAGAAGATAAAATCGGGGAGAGGAAGTTTCCTTTCATTGCCACTGATATCCTCATCCTTCTCCAACAGGACCTGCTGGTTCCTGACCTGTTCCAGGCCTATCCACGAATCGATCTTTCGACTGGTTTCGGCTTATGGATAGCAGGTCCCTCTAAAACGGCTGATATTGAACAATCCCTTGTGATCGGGGCCCAGGGAGCCCTCCGCCATACCGTATTTATTTTCGGATAAATAAAAAAATAATCAGGATTCTGAAAATCAATGCATCAATGTTTGAACATTAATGTCTAAACATCGTTATTGACAATAAACATTAATCAGTAAAATATTAAACTTCAGGAAAATGAAAACGAAAATTTTAACAATTGCATTTGTTTTGGCCTTTACATGGGGCATGGCACAGGAAACGTGGGTGATGGACAAGGATCACACCGAGATTCAATTTAATGTAACTCACCTGGTGATCTCAGAAGTAAGCGGCAATTTTAAGGAATTTGATGGGAAAGTGTTGACAAACCAGGAAGATTTCGCGGGAGCGGATATAGAATTCACTGCCAATGTCGCCTCCATCGATACAGACAATGAAAGAAGGGACAATCATTTGAAATCCGAGGATTTTTTCGCCGCTGAAATATATCCTCACGTTAAATTTGCAGGTAAACTGTTTAAAAATGGTGAAAATTACCGGATGCAGGGTGATCTGACCATGCGGGATGTTACCAGTCCGGTGGAATTTGATGTAAAATACAACGGCACCGTTACTGACCCCTGGGGAAACAAAAAAGCCGGTTTTAAAATCACGGGTACGGTCGACCG
>JAGTVG010000349.1 GCA_018224645.1 Cyclobacteriaceae bacterium | reverse complement strand
CATTGAGCTGCGTTCAACGTCTGCTCAGAAACCGGATAGGTAAACCTGGTTGGGATATCAGCTGTGGATTCAACAAGTTCAGCCACATAGAATACCGGGTAATCCAGCCTTCTCCAGGTAGTATAGGCTTCAAGGCCCCTGGTATAATTGGCAATCCAGGATTGAGTGCCGATTTTCTGCTTCCATTCGGCAGCATTATACGCCACTTCGGATTGTGCCAGGTATGCATTCACTTCGGCCTGTGTTCCGGGCTCAAAATATTCACTCAGGATGGACTCGGTAATACCCATGTTATAGTACTCCTCTGCTGTATTGGGAACAGCGAATCCTCTTGCAGCGGCTTCGGCCAGATAAAACAGCATTTCAGTATAGGTCATGAAAAATCCCGGGAATGTCGGTGATTCAATCGTGGGATCAATATGGGAATAATTAGCATAGGAATTCGGATAACCATATAAACCACCGACATATTCACCCTCAAATAAGGTGAAATAATTATCCCTCCTGGGGTCGTCCAGTTCATTCATTTTGTCCACGATCGTATTGGCCGGGACAAAATCCTTCCTGCCACTGGCAATCAGGTCAAGATATAAAGGATTCTGGTTTGGGGCAGAACCAAGATAATGCAGAATGGCATCATCCGCTGAGGATCCGAATGCTCCGTCTACCGCAGAAGTAATGGTTGATGCAGCCAGGGAAGCATCATAATCAGCCAGCGTGATACCCATTTTTATTTTCAGGGTATTGGCAAATTTGATCCATGCCGATACGTCCCCCTGATAAATCAGGTCGGATGCGCCGAAACTTCCCTCTCCCGGGTCCAGTTGACCGATGGCAGTATTCACCCTGTTGATCAGGTCGGAATAAACCGTCGCTCCGCTTTCATAAGCCGGATACACGTTATCAATATCCAGGGCTTCGGAATAAATGATCGATCCGAATATATCCACAAGCCTGTTATAGGCATAGGCTTGCATGATCTCAATGATGGCAAGCCTGTTCTGCTTGGTAGCCTCTCCCACCGGATCGCTTTCCTCGGCGATCAGCCTGGCGGCTTCGTCCATATCCTTCAGGGCTTCCCTGTAATACGCCAGGTAAATATTGCCTGAAATATTTCTTTCTACGAGGTTGTAATTGGCCTCATCGGTATAGGTGGTTTCTGTCCAGTACTGGGCCATCATCTTAAAGATGTTCAAATTCACATTGGTCGAATTGACCTGATCCATCAGCTCTTTCTGACCATTGGAAAACAGTGCATTTCCCTCGACTACCGCGGGATTCTTCTTATCCGTGTTGAAATCCTCAAAATTATCGGTGCATCCGACAAAAAAAGTGATCAACACAAAATATAAAATATATCTATTCATTTTATTCATTTTAAGCATTAGAACTGAATTTTTACATTAAATCCATAATTTTTTGTCGTCGGCATCACACCACTCTGCCATCCCTGGATATTCCCGGAACTCTGGGAAGCTTCAGGATCGGCATGAGGAAGGTTCTTGTCGATGATCCAGAGATTGGATCCGATAAAGCTCAAGGAAGCACCGGTAAGCGGTGTCTGATCAATCAGGCTCCTTGGAAAATTATAGGTCAATGCAAGCTCCCTTAATTTCAGGTAGGAAGCATCATATACGAATCTGGCATTTGGACTGACTTGCCATCCATCCGCCGCGTAATAATCTCCCCTGACCCTGGTTTCATTCGGTGTTCCATCCTCATATACGCCCGGGTTGAGAAGCCCGCCAGTATTCGGAGCATAGGATCCGTCTTCATTCTGAACGATCGGGTCTCTTTTCGGATTCCCAAGTTCATTGACCCCTGCAGTTTCTTCATACATGCCTGTACCCGTTCCATACCAGAGGTCAAGTGAGAAAACATCGCCGCCATGCTGTCCGTCAAGCAGGAAACTCAGCGTAAAATCCTTATAGGAAAAGGAGTTCCTGATACCGGCAATCCAGTCCGGGTTGTAATTCCCGAGTACGACATCATTGGTCGATGAGATCTGGTAACGACCGTTCGGATTAACGATCGGCTGACCATTTTCATGATAGACATAATCCGTGCCCTGGATGGCCCCATAAGGTTGACCAACCCTGGCGTTGATGGTTAAACCACCCTGCAGTGCGCCAAGCTGGAGGTTTTCTACCTTATTACCTGCCTGGTCAGTGAATAGTTCGATCACTTCATTCTGGTTCTTTGACCAGTTAAGCGCGATGTCCCACCTGAAACTGCTGGTTTCAATCGGTGTGGCGAACAGTGTCAATTCAATACCCTTGTTCTCGATCTCACCGGAATTGACCCATGTGGAGCTGTATCCTGTAGCCGTGGTAACGGTCACCGGCATCAACTGATCAAAGGTGGTTGCCCTGTATACGGCAACATCGAATCCAACCCGGTTGGTCAGAAAGTTCATGGCCAGACCTGCCTCCATGGCTTGTGTCCTTTCAGGCTTCAGATCTGAATTATTTTTCGCGAAGTAATTGGTGACCATGGAAACACCGGCATATGGTGCCACACCCCGGTAGGTATCTTTAACCCTTAACGGAGGTGCATCACTTCCAACTTCAGCATAATTCAGTCTCAGTTTACCCAGCGAAAGCCATGAAGAATTCAGCAGCTCAGAAAATACGAAGGTTCCTGAAACGGAAGGATAAACATATGTGTTGTTTCCTTCAGGCAGGGTGGATGATTCATCCCTTCTGATCGTACCTTCCAGGTATATCATATCCATATAGCCAATGGTCGCACCACCGAAGATCCCGTTCACACCTGATTCCAGGAGACTTTCTTCCGGGGGAAGCATGGGATCCACACTGTTACTCAGGGCATACAGGCCAGGAACGGCCAGCCCTCCACTGGTGGAAGCATATACATCATCGATATAATTCCTTCGGATATTGATCCCCGCCAATGCGGAAAGATCGATTTCGCCAAATCTTTTTTGGAATTTCAGGATGCCATCGATGTTGGTTTCCCTCCATGTCCTGTCAAACCTGGCATAGCCTGACTGCACATCAGGACGGTCCACGCCGAATTCACTGGCGATGGAACCCACTGCTCTTCTTTCCTCCTGCAGTTGATCGTACGTATCGATCGTATACCGGCCCATCAGATTAAGAAAGTCTGTAATATCCCATTCCGCCATGGCATAACCGATCAAACGGGTTCTTACATCTGACTGGTAATTTTCATACCTTGTCCAGTAAGGATTATCCCAGTAAATTGGGTGTGGATCATCCGTTGCAAGCCTGTTCCAGGTTACATTCCTTCCGGTTTGAAAATACAGGTCCTTCTGCTCCTGGACATCCACGTTCATCTGGTACCACTGCCGGTACATGGACATGATGTTGTCACTGTATCCGGTGGACGGCCTTCCCTGGGCATTCGTCTTGATATAATTGGCGCTGGCAGAAACTTTTATATTATCCAGGATATTATAGGATCCGTTCAGGATAAAATTATTCCTTTCCAGTTCACTGTTCGGCATAATACCGGAAAAATTCTGGTTGGTATAACCGATCCTGTAAGACGCTTCGTCTGTAGCATTGGAAATATCAACGCTGTTGGTCAAATTAACGGCCGTTTCAAAAAACGAATGAGGATCATTCTTACCTGCAATCCACGGAGTAGGCTGACCAAAATACGGCGATTCCGGAACAAATGCATTGTATTGATAAACAAGCAGGTTCGGGTCGAATTCCTGTCCTCGTGAAGCATCCTCAGTGAATGGAACGACCAGGTCAGGAGTTCCGTCACCGTCAACATCTTCCTCGGCCAGGTAAGGATAATCCCCGCCCGAATAATAGGGGCCGTAACCGGCGCCATATTCATGCTGAAAGGCAGGTAAGGTCTCTTTATCCACAACACCGAAGGTGGTGTTTGAATTGATGGACACCCCGATTCCTCTGCCGGCTTTTCCTTTTTTGGTCGTGATGAGGATCACACCGTTTGCAGCCCGGGAACCATATAATGCACTTGCAGCAGCTCCCTTTAATACCGATATGGATGCAATATCATCCGGGTTGATGTCAGAGGCGGCATTACCATAGTCATAACCGCTTCTTCCCGTAAGCTGACCTGCATTGTTGGTATTTGAATTACTGACCGGCACACCGTCAACGACGAACAGGGGCTGGTTGTTCTGAGTCAGGGAGGTTTGTCCCCGGATCACCACGTTATTTGAACCACCGAAGTTCGAGTTGTTCTTGATCTGAAGACCGGCAACACGCCCTGAAAGTGAATTCAGGAAATTATCGGTCGGAACATTATTCAGCTCCTCACCCTCCACTTCCTGGATGGAATAGCCCAATGAACGTTCTTCCCGTTCGATACCCAGCGCCGTCACCACAACCTCAGTGAGCTGCCTGATGTCTGCGGTCATCAGCATGTCGATCTGTGACTGATCGCCGATCCTTACTTCTTCGGTCGCCAGACCGATAAAAGTATATATCAGGGTTCCCCCCTCTTCGGGAACATTCAACTGATAAAACCCGTCAATATCCGTAACAGTACCAATGGTGGTACCCTTCAGGATAACGTTAACGCCCGGAATTGGACCGCCTGATTCCTCGGCAGTAACCCTTCCGCTGACTACTCTTTCCTGGGCCATCACACTGCCCGTTAGAAAAGTTATAATCACCACACTCAACAGTAAAAATTGCTTCATAATTAAAATGTTAAAGTTTAATGAATTTACGTTAATCAACCAATATAAATAAAATTATCCTTATAATGAAAGTGATAATATGAATTTTCCAATTTCTTAATTATTCTAACCCACATTTAAAAATTTTATATTTATCACGCAAAATGGGTGGTATTATTTATAAAATCATCAATAAAAAAATATGAATAACTCAATGAACTCTATAAAAAAATGTTAAATTATTGCAATAAATCAACAGTTAATATAAATATTCTTATTTTTAACCTGATTTTTAATGCACTAATATACAAATATTTATAAAAATGGGGTAACACATTCTCAAAATACTTTAAAAAGTTAATTTTGTATTTTTTGAAGTTCAATCCATTTCTGCTATCCTGAATTCAATTCTCCTGTTCCTGCTCCGGTTCTCTTCTGAATCGTTCGGGACGGCGGGTTCCGTCTGTCCGAAACCCTGGTATTGGAGCCTCGATTGAGCGATTCCATGGTTAACCAGATACTGATATACAGCCTCTGCCCTTTTAAGGGAAAGTTCCATATTATAGGCGGCAGAACCCGTATCGTCGGTATGTCCCCGGATCTCGATCTTCAGGTCCGGATTGTTATTCATATAGCTGATGATCCGCTGAAGTTCGGTGATCGACCGTTCCTTCAGTTCGTATTTATTCACATCGAAGAACAGGTTGTTCAGGATAGTGGATGCCCCGGCCTTGATTTTTTTCAGGTAAAAATCCATTTCAACCGGCTCGAATCCAGTTTCTGCCGGTGTCGAAAAATGTCGGCTTTCAAACACATACCCGGGTTTCTCAACATAGAGGGCATAATCCGAACCTTCGGTGAGCACCATGGTATATTCACCGGATAATGAATCCGAATTTACCCTTGAAATAAGCCGGTTTTCATTTACATCCATCAGCTCAACACCAGCTTTTAAGGTTTCCAGCGTCTCAGCATCCCGTATTTTACCGGTTATATAAGAACTCCTGTTGGTGACCCTGATCTTTTCAGGCATTTCGAATAAATAGATCATACTTGTTGGCGTTCCCTGTGATGTCCATGAATCAAGTGAATAATAAGCAGTTTCTCCGTCGGTGGTCACAAAAAGCGATACCTGGTCTTCAGGGGTATTCAGCGGGTAACCGAGATTGGCCGGTTCCGTCCAGGACCCATCGATGAATTCCGAAGAATACAGGTCGTATCCGCCAAATCCCAGCCGTCCCTTGGAAGCAAAATAGAGGGTCTGTCCATTGACATGGATAAACGGCGACACATCATCTTCCGGGGTGTTGATCACCGGGCCAAGGTTTTCGGCTAGTTCCCACTCTCCTTTTTCATTGATCTCACTCATCCAGATATCCCGTTTTCCCTGGCCTCCCGGTCTTTCGGAAACAAAATACAGCCGGCGGCCATCAGCTGAAAGGGCTGGCTGGGAATCCCAGGAAGAGGAATTGATCTCCGGCCCCATATTCTTCGGCGGCGTCCAGTCGATCCCCTCACGGTATGTGATGAAAAGGTCGCAGCTACCGAAATTCCTCCTGCCCAGGCAGGAAGTAAAGATCAGTATCTTTCCGTCAGCAGAGATTGTACAGGTACCTTCATTATAATTTGTATTGATCATCCTGGATATCGGGAACGGGAAACTCCATTGCCCACTGCTGTCTTTTTCAGAAACATAAATGTCTTCGTCATACTGTGGATGGTGTCCCGGGCGCCGTGTAAAAAAGATCTTTTTTTCATCGGCGGTAAGCACCGGAAAATACTGCAACGGTCCCTCATTGATCCTGTCTGACATTCTCACCGGTTCAAATTCAACCGGATTCTTAATATTTTCCCTGGCAAAATTCACATTCGATATCAACCAGTTGGCCTCAGAGATCAGCCGGGGATCTGCAGTAGGAAAGTTAAGGAACTGCTCCAGGAAACTCATGGCCTGATCATAATTCATCAACAGATAATTTGCTTCACCCAGGGCAAGGTATATGTTTTTATATCTCGAAGGATCCCTGGCGTTAGTAATAACTGCTTCTAGATGGATTTTCTGAAGAGGAATATTGTTCATCAGCTTATATACATACGCGATCTTTAAATGGGCTTCAATAAACGTTTCGTCCTTACCAAGTGCCTGATTAAGTAGATGGATGGCTTCGGGCAGCTGTCGTCTGATGATATAATCCTCAGCGGACTGGTAATACTGGATGGCTTTCTTCGAACGCGTGGAATATACCTGGCCCCAAACCATCTGGGTCAGCATGAATAACATGAAGAGGAATATGAACCGGAAATTTTTAACCATGGCTTCAGGGAATGTTCATGTATTTATGTATCTGCAGGGAAATTTCCCACTGTGGGTTTTCCAGGATGAATGTTCTGATCAGGGGTATCATTTTTTCCCTTCTACTCCATTCCGGCTGAAGGTACAGCCTGCATGCCGGGTTTATTTTTTCCTGAAACCCCATGGCCCATTCCAGATCGTTTTGATGATAAATAATAACCTTTAATTCGTGTGCCCTGTCGAAGATAACCGGATCGGACGGTTTAAATTTTTTCGGGGAAAAACAGATCCAGTCAATGATTCCCGTCAACGGGTAAACGCCGGAGGTTTCAATATGGGTATTGAACCCTGCTTCTTTCAGGGCCGAGGTCAATGCCGTGAGGTCGTGCATGAGCGGTTCGCCTCCGGTGATCACAGCCATCCTCGCCGGATACATTAATCCTTTGCTGATGATATCCGCCAGGGGCACCTCGGGATAGGCCTCCCGGTCCCAGGATTCCTTCACATCACACCAGTGGCATCCCACATCGCATCCCGCAAGACGGATGAAATAAGCCGCTTTCCCCTGATGGAATCCTTCTCCCTGGATTGTATGGAATGCTTCCATAAGCCGTATTCTCGAATTCATCATACTTTCACCGTTACTATTTTTATTCATCTGAATAACGGGCCTGTCAACCGTTTATTCGTTCATGGGTTAATGGGACAGCTGATTTTGTTGATTCGTTTATAAGTTGATTTGTATATTTGATCGATTCAGTATGGTGCCCTGCCAGACTAAGTATCCTTAATTTATCTAAATATACCTGGTACCCGAAGCGCCCTTTCAACCCTGTACCCAAATGCGGGTGCGTTTTCAAGCCGTGTTCATTTTCAGTTCGGGTGCGATGGCATCGCATGGGGTTCTTGCGTGTTTGAAACGCGTTTAAACAACCAGGTTCTAATAACTCTTTTTCTGTGCGGCAAGCAAAGTATTTAACAACAGCGCCGCACGCGTCATCGGACCAACCCCTCCGGGTACCGGTGTGATATAACCGGCTTTCGGTTCAACCTCCTCAAAATTAACATCCCCTTTCAGGGCGTAACCGCTTTTTTTTGAGGCATCCTGTACCCGGGTTATCCCAACATCGATCACTACGGCTCCTTCCTTCACCATATCTCCCCTTAAGAACCCGGCTTTCCCGAGGGCGGCGATCACAATGTCCGCTTCCTTTGAAATTTCACCAATATTTTTTGTCCTGCTGTGGCAGACAGTAACCGTACAGTTACCCGGATAGGTCTTCCTGGACATCAGGATGGCCATTGGCGTGCCGACGATATCGCTTCTGCCGATCACCACGCAATGTTTTCCCTCAGTTTCGATCTTATATCTTTGGAGGAGCTGCATGATGCCGAAAGGTGTGGCAGAAATAAAGGCTGGAAGGTTCTTCACCATCCGGCCGACATTCACCGGATGGAAACCATCCACATCTTTTTCCGGATTGATCTTTTCAGTGACCTTCTGTGTTGAAATATGTTCCGGAAGGGGTAGCTGAACGATATAACCGTCAATTTCAGGATCCTCATTCAGTTCTTCAACCACCTTCAGCAGTTCAGCCTCAGAAATGCCGGCATCGAATTTTTTCAGGGTGGATTCAAATCCCACCTGCCTGCAATCATTGACCTTACCGTTCACATAGGTCTGGCTTGCTCCGTCGTTACCCACCAGTACTGCAGCCAGATGTGGAATTTTATGGCCATTCTTCCTTAACTCCAATACTTTTTCAGCGATTTCATCCCTGATGATCTGTGCGGTTGCCTTACCATCGATAATAATTGCCATGTTCTATTTATAAGTTTAGTCAGGTTTTCAGAAGTTTAGTCAAGTTTCAGAACAGCCATAAATGCTTCCTGGGGAATTTCCACATTCCCTACACTCCGCAT
>JAGTVG010000348.1 GCA_018224645.1 Cyclobacteriaceae bacterium | reverse complement strand
TATTTTTGCTTTTAACCATTTGATTTAACTAAACGGTCAAAATTAGAAAATGTTTCCTTCATTCGCCATTTTTTTCAAAGAAAACCAATCCTGCAGTCAGACAGGAATTCGAAGTTGTTGAAACTCAGGGGACAGGAATGATAGAGTCAGTGATTTCCAGGTTGGGGGTAAGGCCGTACCTGAAGGGCATAAAATAATCCATATCGTAGGCCATTGACTTTACTTTACAGATTGATTCCGGAAATAAATTTTTTTAAAAAGCTTTTTTCTAATGAATGCTTAAGGTTTTTTTGTTTTCAATGGCAAAATTGAAATATAAGTTGTAAACTTAAGTCCCTGTTTAGCTTTGCTTTCAGATTGTAAAAATGACACTTAACATTTAACTATTTTTTTATGAATAATAATCAAAAATCCAACGGAAATAAATTGGGTCTTTCAAGACGAAAATTTGTGAAAGGCGCAGCCTTGGCTGCTTCGGCATTTACCATTGTTCCCCGCCATGTGGTTGGTGGGGTTGGTTATAAAGCTCCCAGCGATACACTGAACATAGCCGGCGTGGGTGTTGGCGGAATGGGTTTTGCAAACCTTAAAAATATGACATCAGAAAATATCGTTGCATTATGCGATGTGGACTGGAAGTATGCCAAACCGTGTTTTGATGCCTTCCCCAAAGCGAAAACCTATTGGGACTGGCGTAAAATGTTTGATGAAATGGGGCAGGATTTTGATGCCGTAGTGATTGCTACTGCTGATCATACCCATGCGATCGTTGCTTCTCAAGCCATGACGATGGGTAAACATGTATATGTTCAAAAACCGTTGACTCATTCCGTCTACGAATCAAGGTTACTCACCAAACTAGCTGCAAAACACAAGGTAGCCACGCAGATGGGTAACCAGGGTGCATCGGGCGAGGGTGTTGCAGAAGCCTGTGAATTGATCTGGAATGGTGAGATTGGCGAAGTCACCCGGGTGGAAAGTTTTACGGACAGGCCGATTTGGCCCCAGGGGCTGAATGTTCCTGAACAGGGACAATGGGTTCCTGATACATTGAATTGGGATCTGTTTATAGGACCTGCAAAAATGAGGCCTTTCAATGAAATATATCATCCGTGGAACTGGCGTGGCTGGTGGGACTATGGAACAGGTGCTCTTGGAGATATGGCATGTCATATTCTTCATCCTGTTTTTGAAGCCCTGAAACTTGGATATCCGACAAAGGCACAGGGGAGTTCAACGTTACTGTTGACAGATTGCGCTCCCACAGCCCAGGCGGTAAAACTTACATTCCCGGCCAGACCAAAGGTTGGTAAGGTAAAAATGCCCGAAGTCGAGGTCAGCTGGTACGATGGGGGTATCAAACCCATGATGCCGGAAAACTGGCCCGCTGGCAAGAACATGAACAATGCAGGTGGTGCATCCATATTCTATGGCACCAAGGATGTCCTTCATGTCGGTTGTTATGGACGGACTCCTTGGTTGTTGTCAGGCAGAAAACCCGAGGTACCCAAAACTGAAAGGCGTGTAGAACTCAGTCATGAAATGGATTGGGTACGGGCCTGCAAGGAAAGTCCTGAAAACAGGGTTCCCTGTACCTCTGATTTTGCGGAAGCCGGACCTTTCAACGAAATGGTGGTCATGGGCGTTCTTGCTGTAAGGCTTCAGGATCTCAATAAGGAACTCGAATGGGATGGTGAAAACATGAAATTTACCAATATCTCTGATGGCGATGAAGTAAAAACTGTTATCAAGGATGGTTTTACGATCCATGACGGTCATCCAACATTCAACAAAGACTGGACTGAACCTATGTCTGCTGTTGAATTTTCACAGGAACTGATCAAACATAATTACCGGGATGGCTGGTCATTGCCTGATATGCCAAGTTAATAAATAACCATTGTATAACTGGTTCATTCACTCACTGATCATGCCGATACATTGTATCGTATGTGCGTGCGTGAATGAACCTTAATTATTTTACATATGAAAAGGAATAAACAGCCTGAAAGTAAAATGATGGATTCTAGCAGAAGAAAATTTGTTAAAGGTGCCGCATTGACCGCTTCTGCGTTTACCATAGTTCCAAGATATGTATTAGGGGGTAAGGGATACAGGGCCCCTAGTGATGTACTTAATGTTGCCGGCGTCGGAGTTGGAGGAATGGGACGTTCCAATCTGCGTAATATGGTAAAAACCGGCGAAGCTAAAGTGGTAGGTCTCTGTGATGTTGACTGGAAATATGCAGAAAAATGTTTTGCCGATTATCCGGAAGCAAAAAAATACCATGATTTCCGGGAAATGTATGATGAAATGAGTAATGACTTTGATGCTGTCATGATCGCCACTCCAGATCATACACATGCGGTGGCAGCGGCATTGGCCATGAAAATGAAAAAGCATGCATACATCCAGAAACCATTGACCCATTCTGTCTGGGAATCCAGAAGATTGCGGCAAATCGCCAATGAGGAAGGTGTAGTGACCCAGATGGGTAACCAGGGGAACAGCGGTGAAGGGATCAGGAAAGTAACCGAATGGATCTGGAATGGAGATCTTGGATCCATCACGGAGGTTCATGCCTGGACAAACAGGCCCATCTGGCCCCAGGGGCTGGAAAGACCTGCTGAAAAAGTGAAGGTTCCCCAAACACTTAATTGGGATCTCTTCCTGGGACCGGCACCGGACCGTCCATATCATCCTGCCTATACTCCCTGGAACTGGCGTGCATGGTGGGATTTTGGCACTGGTGCTTTGGGAGATATGGCATGCCATATTATGGACCCGGCATTTAAAGCCATGAAATTCGGTCATCCTGTGGCAGTCGAGGGATCTTCCTCCCAGGTGAATACGGAAAGCGCGCCGCTAACGGAAAAGGTGACCTATTATTTCCCGGAAAGGGAAAATTTACCCAGGGTGGCATTCCCGGAATGTACCTTTACCTGGTGGGATGGAGGCATGATGCCTGACCGCCCGGAAGGAATTGAAGACGGAAAAATGATGGGTGACTGGGGTGGCGGAAATATGTTTATCGGTTCCAAAGGCACATTGCTCTGTTCTACCTATGGAGCCAACCCATATATTCTTGGTAAACCCGATTATCCGGCCGCCCCGAAAATTTTCCGGCGTCCGGAAGAAGACACGGGATTAACATGGAATGAAGGCGCGCATGAGATCGACTGGATCCATGCCATATTCAAAAATGATCCTGAAATGCCAAGTTCAAATATAAACTACTCCGGACCATTGAATGAAGTCGTGGTTATGGGTAATCTGGGCGTTCGGTTGCAGGACCTCCGAAGAAGACTCATGTGGGATGGAGAAAACATGAAGATCACGAATATCGGACCCAGTGAAGAAATCCGTATCGTTACTTCGGATAAGTTTACCGTCGTTGACGGTGATCCCAAATTCGATACGCAATATGCGACCATTAATGCCAAACAGGCTGCCGAAGAGTATGTGAAACATACCTACCGGCAGGAATGGCAGGGTATATTATAAAAATTATTATCTATCTTGTAAATCATGAGTAGGGATTTTCTCTACTCATTTTTTTATTCCCCGATGGATTTCGTACCCGGATCATTCATCCTGATTTTATGTTATCATTATCATATGATATATTTGAAAACGGATGCGGATTCTGAATTAACCGGTCCGATATTCCGGCAAAACATGATATCAATTCTATGGAGTTATTATTGTTGAGTAATTCAACCAATGTGGGGGAGGACTATCTGGCCCATCCGAAAAAGACCATTCAGGAATTTCTATCTGCGAATGCTGATAATATTGTTTTTATACCTTATGCTGGAGTTTCACTAAGCTGGGATGAATATACAGATATGGTGAATAAGGCCTTGCATGATGCAGGATTAAAGGTAAATCCGGTTCACCGGCATAAAGATCCCTGTGAAGCTGTGGAAAATGCAAGTGCCATCATGATCGGCGGGGGAAATTCATTTCATCTACTAAAATTGTTATATGATCATCACCTCGTAAAACTGATCCGGGGAAAGGTTCGCCAGGGGATTCCTTACATTGGATGGAGTGCCGGTGCAAATATGGCTTGCCCGACTTTAAAAACCACGAATGATATGCCCATTGTGGAACCGCCCCATTTCAAAGCACTTGGACTTGTCGATTTTCAGATCAATCCACATTATACAGAAGATGTTCTGCCAAATCATGGAGGTGAAAACAGGGCCATGAGGATTGCCGAATACATCAAAACCAATCCAGGGTCCAGGGTTCTGGGATTACCGGAAGGGACAATGCTTAGGGCAACTGATCATCATGTCCGGCTCCTGGGGGATAAAGGTTGTAAAATATTTCAATACGGCCTTCCCTCAAGATGGATCTTTGAAGATAAGGAATTGAATGATTTTCTGTTCAACAGCCAGATTATATGAAGATCCTGATAGCTCCCGATTCATTCAAGGAATCGCTCAGTGCAACCGATGCTGCAAAATATATCGTGGAGGGAATAAAAATGGCAGATCCTGATGCGGTTTGTATCAGTGTTCCCCTGGCAGATGGTGGTGAAGGAACAGTTGATGCACTTGTTCAGGCAACAGGAGGATCCATAGAAAAGGTAAGGGTAATGGATCCAATCATGAGGGAAATTGACAGTTATTTCGGAATACTGGGAAATGGGAAGACGGCCGTGATTGAGATGGCCGCGGCATCGGGACTTGGATTGCTGGAAGTAAAGGAAAGGGATCCGCTGGTGACGACCACGTTCGGTACGGGTCAGCTTATATCAGCAGCCCTGGATAAAGGATGCCGTACCCTGATCATCGGGATTGGCGGAAGTGCAACAAATGATGGAGGAGCAGGAATGGCTCAGGCATTGGGAGTCAGTCTCCTGGATAAAAATGGAAAGGCTATTGGTAAAGGTGGTGGAAGTTTAAATGGGCTGGAATCGGTAGACGATCGGGGAATTGATCAAAGACTTAAAAATGCCACCATTATCGTTGCCTCCGATGTGAAGAATCCGCTATGCGGTGAAAAGGGAGCATCCGCAACATATGGACCACAAAAAGGAGCCACGGAAAGGATGATCAGGGAACTGGATAATAATCTGGCTCATTTTGGAGATGTGCTTGAAAAAAAATACAGAAAAAAAATCATAGCCGTTCCGGGATCCGGAGCTGCAGGAGGTCTTGGAGCAGGGTTGATGGCGTTCCTAGATGCCACGTTGGAACCTGGCTTTGAGGTCGTAAAAAATATCACCCATCTGGAAAACCTGATCCGGGAAGTTGATCTGGTAATTACCGGGGAAGGACGGATCGATGAACAAACGGTATTTGGTAAAACACCCCAAGGAGTTGCCATGCTGGCAAAAAAGTATCATGTACCGGTAATTGGCGTTGCGGGATCGCTGGGTCCAAATTACCAGGCATTGTATAAGGAAGGATTCGATGTTCTCATTTCAATTATCGATAAGCCCATGACACTCGAAAATGCAATAGACAAGGCAGCTGAAATGCTTAAATTTACGGCTTATAATCTGGTTCGTTCAATAATTATCGGTGCAGGTTTGAAATAATCCTTATCTTTGACAACATTATAAATTCAATCTTAATGGGGTTCAAAATCTTAGTTACAGGAGCTGCAGGCTTTATAGGATTTCATTTATCAGAAAGATTATGCAGGGAAGGATATCAGGTAACAGGTCTGGACAATATCAATGATTATTATGATATAAACCTGAAAAAGGCTAGGCTTTCCATCCTTGAAAAGTTGCCTGAATTCAGATTTGAAAAAACTGATCTTACAGACAAACCTGCTATCGATCGGCTTTTTAAAAAATATCAATTCGATTATGTTGTTAATCTGGCAGCCCAGGCGGGCGTGAGATATTCTCTGCAGAATCCGTACGCCTATATTGACAGCAATATTTATGGTTTCCTGAACATCCTGGAGGCCTGCCGGTACAATCCGGTTAAACATCTTGTATTTGCCTCTTCAAGTTCTGTATATGGTGCAAATACGAAAATGCCATTCTCCATTCATCACAATGTTGATCATCCCATTTCCCTGTATGCCGCCTCCAAAAAGGCAAATGAACTGATGGCCCATACCTATGCGGGTCTTTATCAATTGCCCGCAACCGGATTGAGATTTTTTACCGTTTATGGACCATGGGGCAGACCTGATATGGCGCTCTTCCTGTTTACCAAGGCAATTTTTGAAGGAAAGCCCATTGATGTCTATAATCATGGAAAGATGAAACGGGATTTTACCTATGTGGATGATATCGTAGAAGGTATGGTCCGGTTGATCCCTAAATCGCCTGTACCTGATCCGGAATGGTCTGGTGATCAGCCTGATCCTTCCTCAAGTTTCGCTCCTTACAGGATATATAACATAGGAAATAACAATCCGGTTGAGCTGATGAAATTTATTGAGACGATAGAGAAATATGCCGGGAAGGAAGCCATTAAAAATTACATGGAAATACAGAAAGGAGATGTGCCAGCCACCTTCGCGGATGTGGATGACCTGATGAAGGATGTGGGATTCAGGCCTGATACTTCCATCGAGAAGGGGATAGAATCATTTATAGGCTGGTATAAGGAATATTATAAAATATCTTAATTTAAAAATCATGAAGACAGCATTAATTACCGGAGTCACGGGGCAGGATGGAGCATATTTATCAGAACTGCTCCTGGATAAGGGCTATAAGGTTCATGGGATCAAACGAAGGGCTTCATTGTTCAATACTGATCGAATTGATCATTTATATCAGGATCCTCACGAAAAAAATCTTACCTATAAATTACATTATGGTGATCTGACGGATTCAGCGAATGTGATCCGTTTGATCCAGGAGATTCAGCCGGACGAAATTTATAACCTGGGTGCCATGTCTCATGTAAGGGTAAGTTTTGATACACCCGAATATACAGCCAATGTGGATGGAATGGGTGCGTTAAGGCTGTTGGAAGCTGTAAGGCTTTTAGGACTAACGCATAAAACCAAAATCTATCAGGCATCTACTTCTGAACTTTATGGGAAGGTTCAGGAAATTCCGCAGACTGAAAAAACGCCTTTCTATCCCAGATCACCCTATGGCGTTGCAAAATTATATGCCTACTGGATTACAGTCAATTATCGGGAGGCTTATAATATGTTCGCCGTTAATGGTATCCTGTTCAATCATGAATCTCCGTTACGGGGGGAGACTTTTGTAACCAGAAAGATAACTCGTGCCGTCGTCAGGATCTGCCTGGGACTTCAGGATACGATTTTCCTGGGGAATCTTGATGCTAAACGGGACTGGGGCCATGCCCGGGATTATGTTCAGGCCATGTATCTTATGTTACAGCAGGAAGAGCCTGAGGATTATGTAATTGCCACCGGTCAGACCACCAGCGTCAGGGATTTTATAAGCATGGCGTTTCAGGAACTCGGGGTGGAAATTGAATTTTGCGGAAATGGAATCGATGAAACAGGTATCATTAAATCCAGTAAAAATCCGGAATTCCATCTTCCTGAAGGAAAAGTCGTGACCAAAATTGATGAGAAATATTTCAGACCTTCCGAAGTGGATATATTGATTGGGGATGCAACGAAAGCGAGGGAAAAACTGGGATGGAAACCTAAATTCGACCTGAAATTTTTGATCAAGGATATGGTACATGCAGATTATGAATTGTTTAAACGGGATCAATATTTGTTAAAAGGAGGGCATAAGGTATTTAATTATCATGAGTAACTGTTATTTTATCTGTCTTTGGGGAGATATGAAATAATGGATTTTCATGAAATACCTTAAATAGACCTTTATCATCAGGTAATTCAATTGCCAATGGAAGGAACAACAACCTAATTAGAGACAGGATGAAAAGTGAATCTAAGATATACATCGCCGGTCATTCGGGTATGGTAGGATCAGCCATCCACCGCAAACTCGTGAAAGAAGGTCATACTAATTTTGTTTATAAGGATTTTAGTGAACTGGACTTAAGAAACCAGCAACAGGTTGAATCTTTTTTTAGCCGCGAGAAACCCGATTATGTATTTCTCGCTGCCGCCAGGGTTGGCGGGATCGTAGCAAACAATACCTACCGTGCAGAATTTTTATATGATAACCTGATGATCCAGAATAATATCATCCACAACAGTTACGTTAATGGTGTAAAAAAATTACTGTTTCTGGGCTCATCATGCATTTACCCGAAATTTGCAGATCAACCCTTAAAAGAGGATTATTTATTGACCGGAGAACTTGAACCCACCAATGAACCCTATGCCATCGCAAAAATCGCGGGTATAAAGTTATGTGATGCTTACCGGGCACAATATGGGTGTAATTTCATTTCTGTGATGCCGACCAATTTATACGGACCGAATGACAATTATGACCTGCAGAATTCACATGTCCTGCCAGCATTGATCCGGAAGTTTCATGAGGCGAAATTGAACCATAGCGAATTTGTTGAGATCTGGGGGACCGGAACACCGAAACGCGAATTCATGCATGCGGATGATCTGGCAGAGGCTATTTATTTTCTGATGCATCATTATGATGGACCCGGATTTATCAATATTGGCATTGGAGAAGATATTTCGATCAAAGATCTTGCCCTGATGATAAAGGAAATTGTGGGTTATCCCGGTGAATTGAAATTTGATACGGGCAAACCGGATGGAACCCCAAGAAAACTTATGGATGTTTCAAAGCTTCACAACTTGGGATTCAAAGCCAAAATTTCCTTGCAGGAAGGAATTGAATCGGTTTATGAAGCATACAAAAATAATAGTATTAATGCCTTAAAATAAGCTTTGGTCAGGGATTTATAAGTTCTTTTGAAGGTGATCGTTGATCCGGAATTTCGGACACCGGCAACTGTAAGTTA
>JAGTVG010000347.1 GCA_018224645.1 Cyclobacteriaceae bacterium | reverse complement strand
TTACCGGATTCCCGTTATACCATAATTCAAAATGCAAATGCGGACCGGTTGTAAGTTCGCCGGTATTTCCAATGATTGCAATGATTTCTCCTGCACTGACAAAACTACCAACTTTTTTCAACAATGCTGCATTATGTTTATAAACAGATATCAAATTCCCGCGATGCTGGACGGCGATAATATTGCCTGAACTCTGGGTCCAGTCAGCCATAATGACAGAGCCATCGGCAATGGATTTGACCGGTTCATCGGTTCTGGCAACAACATCTACACCATAGTGTTCAATGGACATGTCAAACCGTGAAGTGATAATGCCTGAAATGGGTGCAAAAAAATATATGTCCTGTAAATCCTGTGAATAATGCTGGGAAGCGGATTCTGTAAAGTCTGCATTCCCCTGCTCGAATTCACGGCGGAGAAGGCTGTCAATGGGGGCCAGCCCATCCTCTCCGGAATAATTTGTCTGAGTTATCTGCGGGTTTCGTATCTCTACAGAATCGATACCGTCAAAATCCTCCATCATAATGCTTCTGAACGTGTTGATGAACATATCCTTCCTGGCCACCTCGTACTGAAGAGAATCCAGCTTCAGGCTAAGTTGAATCAGTTTTTTATTTGCCTCGAGAGTCGCATGCCGTGGATCATACCACTGCGAAAGAATGGTGCTGGCTAACGAAAGACTTAGAATTAACAGGAAGATAAAAATAGCAAAGGAAAAAACAATTAATTTTGCATACGTAAAACTGGTCGATGACTTCTCTGACAGATTTTCCTCATTTCTGAAAATAAGTAAATATTTGGTGGATAACCAGTTTGAAAGGGTTTTTTTAGTTTTCAAGATTTAAAAATTAATCGCTTACATAAAATTATCAATTAATCATAAATTGCTCCCGAATATTTGTATTAAATCTTAAATTAAAACGTTTAAGGGAAGAAGAAATTTAATATTTTGCCAAAAAACACTGAAATATTATTGGGATTGTTGTTTGTGTTCCTGCTGGCCGGCTGCTCGGCTGAACGCAAGAATGTGCTCAGCAAAACCTACCACAATACCACGGCAAGATACAATGCCTATTTTTATGCCAATGAAAGAATTAAGGAAGTCGAGGATGCCATCCAGGATAATCATAAAAACAATTTCAATGAATTTTTGAAAATTTTTTCGGATGTGGATTCAGGGGTGATCAACAGCCTGAGGGACCAGCTGGATGAAGTCATCAAAAAAGCATCGATAGCCATCCAGCGGCATCCTAACAGCCGGTGGGTAGACGATAGCTATATTCTTGTTGGAAAATCGCGTTATTATGCCGCAGATTTTGTCAATGCCATCGAAACATTTAAATATGTCAATACGAAAAGCGAAGATGATAATGCCCGTCACGAAGCACTTGTATGGCTGATGCGGACATTTCTTGATTATAATGAGGAAAACAATGCCATCGCTGTTTCTGATTATCTTAAAAAGGAAAAACTGAATTCCAGGAATTACCGCTTACTTGAACTGACCAGGGCTTATCTGGATGAAAAAAGGGAAGATTATGATGAAATGATCGAACACCTGGTGACTGTGGCGCCATCACTGACCAGGCAGGAAAATGCTGCAAGGATTAATTTCCTCATCGGACAGGTATACCAGCAGAAAGGTTTTGACGCGGAAGCATTTAATTATTATGACATTTGTCTGAAATACAATCCGAATTACGAACTATCTTTTTATGCCAAACTGAACATGGCCCAGGTAACTGAGCTGGCCAACCAGAATGATGTAAAGAAGACCAGAAGATATTTTGTAAAACTTCTGAAAGACAGGAAGAATTTTGAGTTCAAAGATAAGATCTACTATGAAATGGCTAATTTCGAGATCAAGCAGGATGATTATGATAAAGCCATTGAATATTATAAATCTTCCGTTTCCAGCAGTGTTTCAAATCCGAGGCAGAAAGGCTATTCCTATCTCAGGCTGGGTGAAATATATTTTGATCATTTGAAGAACTATGAAACGGCAAAAGCTTACTATGACAGTACAGTCATTGCTTTGCCAAAGGACGATGATCTTTATGCATCCGTATCTGAAAGACAGGAGATCCTGGCTGATTTTGTCGATCAGATCAACATCATCCAACTCCAGGACAGCCTCCTGACCCTTGCTGACATGGATACGACCAACCTTTATGCCTATCTGGATGAAGTGATTGCCGAAAAGCAGAGGCTGGCGGATGAGGAAGCAAAAAACAGACTGAAAGGAATCACTGCCGTCAACCGGTCACAAACCGATATATTTAATCCATTTTCAAACAATACCCTGGTAACCGCGGCTTCAGGATCAACCTGGTACTTTTATAACCAGAATGCCGTTGGCATGGGTCAGACTGAATTTAAAAGGATCTGGGGTGATATCCCCCTGGAAGATCACTGGCGGAGATCCAACAAATCCTCCGCCAGCGAATTTGAAGAAGAGAAACAGGAATTGATCACCGATATTGAGAATCCCGCCGAAAACGGAATGATGGCCCTGGTTGAGGGTAATTCCAGGGAACAATATCTTGCAAGTATACCTTTTACACCCGAGGCCCGTCAACAGGCGCTGAGTAAAATCGAGACTGCCTATTATAACCTGGGTAAAATTTATAATTTTCAACTGGATGAAAAAATTTATGCTGCCGAATCTTTTGAAATTTTGACCGGGAGATTTCCGGATTCTCAATATATGCCTGAAGTGTTGTATCTGCTATATCTCATTTATAAGGATCTGGAAAATGATAAATACCTGGCCACGGGGAATCGTCTGACGACTGATTTCCCCAATACAACCTATGCCAAACTTGTGCTTAATCCCAATTATAAGGAAGAAAGTAACATCGCCAGCGAAATGTTGAAGGGATATTATAAAAAGGCCTATAATTATTATCTGGCCGACAGCATTGACCTGGCCCTTGCAACTATCGCGGAAGGAGCATCAATGTACCCGGATAACAGCTTTTCTGACAATGTGGAATTGTTGAGAATATTTTTGATGGCAAAAACCGATGGATTATATAAATACCAGTATGAACTGCAGGAATTCGATAATAAATTCCCTGAAAGTGAGCTTCTGGGTTATATTGAAGAATTGTTGACAGCCTCCGAGGATCTGCAGACTAGACTGGCTACTGAAAAAGCGATACAATATATCCCTTATTTTGACCAGACACACTTTTGTGTGTTCCTGTATCCAACTAATGACGACCTGACAGATAAAATCCCGAAACATATTGATGAATTAAATAAAAATGTGCTTGCCTCGGGTGATCTGAAAACCGGAAACCTTATGTTTAATGATAAATATTCCATGGTGCTCATCAATCAGTTCACTGACCGGGAAAATGCCCTTGCATATTTTCAGAAACTTATTGAAAAACAGTCTGACTTTGAGCAGCTTGGACCCTATAAATTTTATAGTTTTGTAATATCAGAGGATAATTTTCAGATTCTTTACCAGACGAAAGGGTTGGAGGAATATCTGAATTTCTTTCATGCAAATTACCAATAGATGAATGATAAAGAAAAAATAATAATATACAATAAAACTGCGAAATGGTTGTGGTGGATTTTTATCGCCGGGGTTGTATTTACCATCCTCTTTGTCTTTACGATCAGGATCAATTTATTCAATCTTTATGGCGGATTCCCTTCCTATAAGTCCCTTGAGAACCCCAAAAATGAACTTTCATCCCTTCTGTTTTCGGTTGATGGCATTATGCTGGGATCCTATTACCGTAAGAACAGGAGCCAGATCGAATTTGATGAATTGTCGGATGAACTTGTCAATACCTTGATCTATACGGAGGATTACAGGTTCACCAATCATTCTGGAATTTCATTCCCTGATCTTATGCGGGTGGCGGTAAAAACCATATTACTGGGACAGAGCGGATCGGGCGGAGGAAGCACCATTACCCAGCAGCTGGCTAAAAACCTGTTCAAAACCCGTACCGATTTGAATAATGGCCATTTGAACAATGTGCCCGTTATCGGCATGATCATCATTAAGATCAAGGAGATGATTATGGCTGTGGAACTTGAAAGGAATTTTACCAAGCAGGAATTGATCGCCATGTTCCTGAATACCATTGAATTTGGTGGCAATTCCTATGGGATCAAGGTGGCTTCCCAGACTTTTTTCAATAAGGAGCCTGCGGAAATCAATTATCAGGAAGCGGCTTCCCTTGTCGCCATGGTCAACAAACCAACAAGATTCAATCCGGAAAGAAACCCGGAGATCGCCATGGAAAAAAGGAACCAGATCCTGTATAAAATTTCGCGGTATGATATCATCTCTGAACAGGAAGTCGATTCCCTGTATCATTTGCCTATTGACCTGACCTATATTGTTGATAATCATAATGAAGGTCTTGCCACCTACTTCAGATCCTATATCCGTGATTTTCTGATGGATTGGTGCAATGAAAACGGGTATGATCTCTGGGAGGACGGTCTCCGGATCTATACGACCATCGACAGCCGGGCACAGAAATATGCTGAGGAGGCCGTTGAAAACCATATGCAAAAATTACAAACGCAGTTCTATGAACAATGGGATGATCAGAATCCATGGGTTGATGATAATGGGAATGAAATCCGCGATTATGTCGATATTGTGATCAAGAGAACCGAAAGATATCAGGGCCTGGTTGAAAAATATGGAGTAGGATCCGATTCTGTTCGCATTGTCCTGAATACCCCTGTAAAAATGACAGTCTTTTCATGGGATGGCGATATCGACACGGTAATGAGCCCGATCGATTCTCTGAAATACTTTAAAAAATTCCTGCACACGGGTTTTATGGCGATGGAACCGCATTCCGGAAAGATTCTTGCATGGGTTGGCGGGATCAATCATAAATATTTTAAATATGACCACGTAAAACAGGGAACCCGGCAGCCTGGATCTACCTTTAAACCGATCGTTTATACCGCAGCCATTGCCAACGGGTATTCACCTTGTTACGAAGTGGTTGACGCTCCTGTCACCTTTAATCTGGCTGGACAGGTCCCGCCTACATGGACTCCCCCGAATTCGACAGGGAGATACACCGGGCAGATGATGACCATCCGGAAAGCCATGGCAATGTCCGTTAATTCGGTCACCGCCTACGTAATGAAAAATATCGGAGCGCAGAATGTGGTGGATTATGGGTACAGGCTCGGTATTGAAACTAAACTCGATCCGGTTCCGTCACTCTGCCTGGGAACAAGCGATGTGAGCCTTTTCGATATGCTGGGTGCCTACAGCACTTTTGTGAATGAAGGCTTACATACCCGGCCTTATTTTGTTACAAGAATTGAGGACAAGACCGGCAAAGTGCTCCATGAATTTGCACCAAGGACCCGGGAGGCGATCAATGAAGAAACAGCCTACTTAATGCTCCATATGCTGAAAGGAGCAACAGAAGTGGCCGGGGGAACAGCCCAGGGCCTGAGTATGGATATCCGTGAAAACAATGAAATCGGAGCCAAAACGGGTACGACAAATAATGCCTCTGACGGTTGGTTCATCGGTGTGACTGAAAACCTGGTTGCAGGTGCATGGGTGGGAGGTGATGACCGCAGCATCCATTTTAAAAGCTGGTACCATGGGCAGGGCGCCCGGACAGCCATGCCCATCTGGGAAGCCTTTATGCGTTCTGTCTATAACGATGAGGAATTAGGCATTACAAAAGGAACTTTTAAACAACCTAAAAGACAACTCAGCATAGAAATTGACTGCGACAGGTATAAAGTGTACAATCAGGATGAACTTGACAGCCTGGGGATCGATGCCAATCCGATCGACATGGATGAGGATGATATATTCTGAGTTACAATGAACGATGCAACAACTTACCTTTTCCAAAGACGAGGTCAACCGCTTACCCGCAAAACCAGGCATATATAAATTCTATTCATCGCGGGAAAAACTGATCTATGTAGGAAAGGCAAAAGATCTGAAAAAAAGGGTTGCTTCATATTTTCAGCGAAACCTCACGGCGGGGAGAAAAACACAAAAAATGGTCAATGAAACGACCCGCATTGAAGTTGCCATCGTAAATTCCGAGTTCGATGCCTTTCTTCTGGAAAATTCCCTGATCAAGGAGAATCAGCCGAAATACAATATTCTCCTCAAGGATGACAAGACCTTTCCGTTTATCTGCGTCACAAATGAACCTTTCCCGAGGGTAATTTCCACCCGGCATAGGGAACTTAATGCCGGCAGATATTTTGGACCCTATGCAAGTGTCAGGGCCATGAAGAATGTCCTCGAACTGTTCAGGAACCTCTACCACGTCCGTACCTGTACCCTGGCCCTGAACGAACCGAATATCCGTAAAGGTAAATTTAAGGTCTGCCTTGAATACCATATCGGAAAATGTAAAGGTCCCTGTGAAGGGTTTCAGTCAGAGGAGGATTATAACCGGGAAATTGAACAGGTCACCCATATCCTTAAAGGCAATCTGAAACCCGTTAAGGATCATTTCGAGAATGAAATGAAAGACCATGCTTTTAAACTGGAATTTGAAAAGGCGGAGGAAGCGAAACAAAGATTGATCCTCGTGGACAAATTTCAGTCAAAGTCAGTGGTTGTCAATCCAAACATCACCAATATTGATGTCTTTACGATTGTTTCAGATGATAAATACGGCTATATCAATTATCTTAAAATCCATAACGGTTCCATTAACCAGACCCTGAATGTCGAGGTGAAAAAGAAGATGCAGGAAAGTGATGAAGAGATCCTTTCCCTCTGGATCATTGAGATCAGGAAAAATTTCAAAAGCAATGCGGGTGAAATTCTGACCAACATCAACCTGGACACACAACTGGGCGGAGAGGTGGTCACCCCACAACGCGGGGACAAACGTAAACTCGTAGAACTGTCCCTGAAAAATGCGCTCTATCATAAAAAAGAAAAAAGTACGGTAAGAACACCCCGGAAATCGAATGAAGACAGGATCCTGATGAAACTGCAGGAAGACCTTCAACTGAGATCACTTCCTGTCCGGATCGAATGTTTCGACAATTCCAATATCCAGGGGAGCAATCCTGTAGCAGCGATGGTATGTTTTATTCATGGGAAACCAGCAAAAAATGAATACAGAAAATTTAACATAAAGACGGTTCAGGGTCCGGATGATTTTGCCTCAATGCATGAAATTGTGAGAAGAAGATATTATAGATCATCGGAAGAGAACAGACCTATGCCAGACCTGATTGTCATCGATGGCGGGAAAGGGCAGTTGAATGCCGCCATCAATGCCCTGAGGGAACTTGATCTGTACGGTTCCATCGCCATCGTTGGCATCGCAAAGCGGCTTGAAGAGATTTATTATCCTGAAGATGAAATTCCAATCCATATCGATAAAAAGTCTCCTTCCTTAAAACTACTGCAACAGATCAGGAATGAAGCCCACCGGTTTGCCATTACTTTCCACCGGAAAAAAAGATCGGATCAAAGCCTGCAGAGCGAACTGGATGAGATTTCCGGGATTGGAGAACAGACAAAAAACAAACTTTTAATTCAGTACAAATCGCTGCCGGGAATAAGAAATGCACCCACGCTGGAATTGATTAAACTCATTGGCCGCAGCAAGACCGGGATCCTTGTGGAATTCCTTAAAAAAAAAGAAGCCGGCGCATAATTCCACCGGCCTCAAGCCAAAAAACCTTATTTGTAATACTTATATTAATATTCCCAAAGGTCACTTTCATATTCAGCCAGCTTGTATTCATTCTCCATAGAGAGATAAAGGGCTAACTGAGGATCAGGAACCTGTTCACGCAGGGTGAGATTCCTCGGATTGGATATTTTGACGATCAATCCGTGAAACATTCTCAACAGGAAGGCATCGGCCATATTCCTGTTCTGGCCTGGATTCTGGCGATTGTACCAGACAGCTTTATCAGGATTGGCCCTGAATACTTTTTCTGCCTCTTTGTAATCGAATGATGCCACGGGCTCCCTGATCCCGGTATTCTGATCAAGATAATACAGGGTAAGTGCTTCTATGGCATTATACATCCGGGAACGGATCTTATCAAAAAACACCTCTTCCTTAATTTCAAGGATATTGATCTCAGACGGATCGCGGTCAAATGTGGCGGGAGCTACCGTTTCAGCTCCTCCCCAGGGATCTGCAGCCGCCCATGGATCATCCTCCTTTTCCTGGGTAGCTCCATTCTGACCACCTGAATCCTCCTGCCATTCACTGCCCCATGAATCTTCATCCGCACCGGTTTTAATGAGTAATCTGTCTTCAAATTCTTCCTTTGATAATCTTCTGGTCAATGAATCAGACTGATAGGGTATGATCAACCCATCCCTGACAGCATCGATGAGAACCCTGGAAAGTTCCCGGTTCCTTGAGAAGAATGCCTGATTCTGCTTTTCATCCATGAAAATCCGCCTCCAGACTGTGACGCTGTAAAGTTTATCCTTTTCAGGTACAGAATAGATCGAATTTTCAGGATCCTGAGAGAACACGGGATTGCTGAAAATAGAACCCAGTATGAATAACACAACAATATTTTTCATAACACCTTAACTTTATTGAATTAGCGTAAATTGTTTGGTCACCTTTGCCATGGCAACCTTTTCCACTTCATCTCTGAAGTTTGCTCTTTCCACTTCAAAGATCTCGATAACTACCCGATCACCTTTTCTGGCCCTGGTTCTCCAGGTGTTCAGATTGAAGGTAACGGAATTTGTTATTTCTTCACGGGCTTTCATATCCGCTCCGGTAGCCAGGGTGACCCTCCAGCGCGAAGGGCGGTACCTTGCTTCCTTAGGTAAGGCATTTGCAAAATCCGCATCCGGATTGATCTTTAAGGTGATCTGACGAGGAAGTTCCTGTAGACCCCTTGCCTCATCGATCAGCTGGTTACTTTCATTCAGCAGTTCTATGGTTGGACTTGGAACCCGTCTGACCGGGAAGTTTTCCGAACCGATAAACACCCCTCCACTGTTCACATTAAGGGTTACGGTTTTTGCACCGGATGGAACTACCGTAATGGAAGTCCTGTCACTGGGTTGAGGAATAACCGTAGCCCCGGTGGCTGAAAAAGTAGGTGAAAACAGCGTTCCAAGCTGTGGGCACTGGACGTTCAGCGGATTACCGCAATTCAGATATAATGCTTTAACCGCATCCGATGTGATCTGCAGCGTAGGCTTCACAACAATGTATTCAATTTCCCGCTCGAAAGTCGAATCATTATAATTGATGGATGCCATATAGGTTCTTTTCGCCTGTCCTTCTTTGTCAAAACCGCTTGCAGTCGCTTTAAATTCAATCTTTCCAAATCCCTCTTCCACAGGTAAGGGAGTGCCGTTGAGAAACATTTCAGGAGCAACGGCAGAGGAGGAAGCAGCCAGAAACAGGTCGGCTTTATAACTGGTGCCGGCAGCGACAAATTTCGATTCCGGCTGGGCCATTACGAATACCTTGTCAAATTTAACTTCACCTGCCCCAACTTCCTGAGCAAGTTTTTCAAGTGCTGCACTTTCCTGGTTCATCACTTCGGTCATCAGCTGGCTCACTGAAGCCATCCCGGCGGCAGTTGGCGTGTTTTCAAAGGTCAATGTCGAGAAATTTTTAACCCGCTGATCACGGTCATGCTGGAAAACCGGATTGTCCTTGCCATCCATGGCTATATCCGGGAATGCCATACCCGCTTTTTCCTCCAGGAATTTCGAATAATTATTCAATGCATCTTTCAGTTCGATTCCTTTTTTCTGGTTGATCATGAGGTTGGCAACTTTATCCTGGTCCTTGCCACCCACCATCTGGCCATTCTCATCAGTACCGCCGGTGATGACGACCATCTCATTCTTGAGCTCACTGCAGTATTTGATGACCCTGTGGGTTTCCTCACGGATCTCTTTGGCACGGTCCAGGATCTTCTGGTCATCCGCCCGGTTTCCACGTTCTTCAATGGCGTTGGAAATTTTTAAAACCACCTCGCCATTTCTAATATTATTCTCCTGAATCTGTTTTTCAAGACTTTTATTGATAAAAATGAACCGTTCAAGTACTGAATTACTCACCTGCAATGCAAGCAGTGCAGTGTAAAACAGGTACATCATCCCGATCATTTTTTGACGTGGAGTTTCTTTTCTTGCTCCTGTACTCATAATTATCTATTTATAATAATTAGGAAGATTTCATTGCTGTAAGCATGCTGCCATAAACTTTGTTCAGGGAAGCGAGGTTACTGGTAAGTTTCGATATCTCTGACTTAAAGGCCTCAGCATCCTGGGTAGCTTTAGACATACTTTCGAATGATGTGGTCAGGTTGGAATAGAACTTATTCATGGCTTTTACATGATTGTTCGCATCCTGTAATTCCAGTTCATACACCGCATTCAATGCTTCAAGATTCTTGGTTACCGTTTGAACCTGTGAATGGTATTCCTTCGCATTGCTTGAAGAATGTGCCATATCCTGTGTAGCCGTACGTGACATGGTAGCCATATCCTGCATGGCTTTGAGCGTTTCGTCATATGATTTATTCACTTCACCCATCACACCGGAAGCCTTTTTAAGGCTGGCCGCATATTCGGAGGTTACAGCACCCACGTCACCCATGGTATTCATCTTAGCGACATTATCCGACAATTTATGCATTCCCCTCCCAAGACTTTCTACCAGTTCCGGACCTATTTTTGCATTTTCAAGCATACTATCCAATTTCTGTGCAACCTGGTCGCCTCCTTTGGAAAGTCTCCTGGAAACAGGAGCAGTGCCTTCATAATCTTCAGACAGCTCAGGATAAACCTTCGTCCAATCCGGTTCCTGCTGAGGTGGTTCAAAAGCACTCAGGAAAAAAATCACAGCCTCGGTTGTAAGTCCAACTCCTAACATAGCTGAAGCTCCGGGTAAATGAAGAATTTTAAACATGGCTCCTAAGATAACTACCGCAGCGCCTATACCATAAATTTTAGGCATAATGGTCTTAAAGAGGAGCTCATTAAAACTACCTTTCTTTTTGCTCATTTTTGTAAAGGTTTTTTGGTTATTGAAAACTTAATCATTGAAAAATCATCATATTAAAATTCGAACATTAAAATTCGGATCCGGACGAGCGGCCGAGATAGGTCATCGCGCACCTGAAACCGATAAATGCCCTGGATGTATCTTTATGTTCGAAAGTTCTGGTTCCTGTTTCGCAGAAATAAGCTATATCCTTCCAGGAACCGCCACGGATTATTTTTTTGTGTTCCTTTTCATCGATATATTGTGGGTTTAAATCCCATACCAATGGAACAGAGGCCGGATGATATGAGTCGAGACACCACTCGGAAACATTTCCGGACATTTCAAATAATCCATAATCATTCGAGAAGAAAGCATAGACTTGTGCCGTATAGGCATATCCGTCATCGAAATAGTTCCCCCTGCCAGGTTTGAAATTGGCCAGCAGACATCCTTTGGCATTCCGTATGTAGGGATTGCCCCATGGATATTTTGCCATATCCCGTCCGCCACGGGCTGCATATTCCCATTCCGCTTCCGTGGGTAACCTGAAATCAGGCAATATCCACTCCCCTCTTCCCTGCCTGTAATCATTCAGATAGGAAGTCCTCCATCGACAGAAATAATTGGCAGCTTCCCAGTCAACACCCACCACCGGATAGTTATCGAAAGCAGGATGACTGAAATAATAGATCATCATAGGATCCCCCATATGATGCGTAAAATCCCTGACCCACACCGTGGTATCCGGATAAACTTCCTTCATCACAAAATCCTCTCCCAATAAACTCAGGGAATCTTCAAACATGGAGTAGATAAACTGACGGTATTCATTATTGGTGATCTCAGAATCATCCATAAAAAATCCGCCAATCGTGATCTGCTTGTTGAAGTTGATCTGTGTGTGGGCAACATCTTCATCCGCCTGACCCATGTGAAATGTCCCGGCGGGTATAGGTACCATACCATAAGGAACAGGCATCCCGGTAAAATTTCTGTCCGGAACACCGACAAGTTCACCCCGATCATCATATCCGCCCCCCCCAAACAATCCACAACCACCAAGGAACAGCAAGATAAGAAATAGCAGTGGAATAAACTTGGAATTAACACTTAAACTATTCATAACACCTGATTTATTAAGATACTTAACATCCAATGTTTAACGACTAAAGTCCAAATATATTTAAGAACTTCAAATAATTGTTTATAAGTAACGCCTAAATATAATATCTATTTTATGAATAAAAATAAATTATCGCGTAAAAATTGTATTATTTTATTTAAAAACAAAATTTTTTTTAGATTAATGTCTG
>JAGTVG010000346.1 GCA_018224645.1 Cyclobacteriaceae bacterium | reverse complement strand
GGCGATATACCGGACCCGGCTCGATAAACGAAATTTCAGCCGGAAGATCCTGGCCATGAATATGCTTGAAAAACTGGATGAAAAAGACAAGTCATCTTCAAAAAAAGGCGCATACCTGTATCGTTTTGATAAAATAAGATATAATGAACTGATCAAGGAAGGATTTAATATTGAACTAGGTTGTGAAGGATCAAAACACATAAAAATCCGATCTGAAAAATGATAATTTTTTCATATTCAGGCAATCGATTCAAGGAAATTAAAAGGAGTTGAACCTTCCTGAGCTTAACTTTATGATTGTAAGCCTGGAAAAGATCATAAATTATACTTTTATTTGAAATCAACAATATCCTGTTTAACTTTATGAAATGTCGCAGTGACATTTATTTTTTGATCAGATCGCATGAAAAAATCTCATTATTTTGTCCTGGGCATTGATTTCGGGACAGATTCGGTGCGAACCCTTGTCGTGGATGCCGGTAATGGAAAAGAACTTGCCAGCGATGTTTTCAATTATCCAAGATGGGCTTCAGGAAAATATAACAATCCGGCCAGAAATCAGTTCAGGCAACATCCACTTGATTATATTGAAGGACTTGAAACCTCGGTAAGAAATGCGGTGAAACTGAGCGGTGTGGATATCCGGCAAATCAGGGGCATCGGTATAGATACAACAGGCTCCACCCCCGTGGCCGTCGATAAAAATGGAACCCCCTTGTCGTTGAAGGATGAATTCGCGGAAGATCCCAATGCCATGTTCATTCTCTGGAAGGATCATACCGCGGTCAGGGAAGCCGGGGAGATCAATCAGAAGGCAAGCTCCTGGGGCGGGGTGGATTATACAAGATACGAAGGAGGTGTTTATTCTTCCGAATGGTTCTGGGCAAAGATCCTCCACATCATCCGTGAAGATGAACGTATCTGTGATCAGGCGTATTCATGGGTTGAACATTGTGACTGGATACCGGCGCTTCTGACAGGAAATACGGATCCCCTTACCCTGAAAAGAAGCAGGTGTGCGGCAGGTCATAAGGCCATGTGGCATGAGGAATGGCAGGGTCTGCCGGGTGCAAAATTCCTGGAATTCCTGGATCCGAAATTCAGGGGAATCAGGGGCCGTTTATACAGGGATACATTTACCTCGGATGTTCCGGCAGGGAATTTATCCCGTGAATGGGCTGGCCGGCTGGGCCTGCATACCGATATCCAGGTGGCCGTCGGAACCTTTGATGCCCATAGCGGAGCCCTGGGCGGCGAGGTGGAAGAATTTACCCTGAGCAAGGTAATGGGAACCTCTACCTGTGATATGCTGGTGGCACCGATGGAAAAATTCGGTGACCGTCTCGTAAGCGGCATCTGCGGCCAGGTAGATGGATCGATCATCCCGGGCATGATCGGGCTGGAAGCAGGACAATCTGCCTTTGGCGACATTTATGCATGGTTCAAAGATCTGCTGATGTGGCCGGTAGAACAGGCAACCGGTAACATGGATCAAACACTTGCCGGAAAGGTCAGGGAAGAATTGGATAAGAATTTGATCCAGAAACTTTCGGAGGCTGCCGCAGCCATCCCGGCTGCCGAATCCGGCATCATTGCCCTCGACTGGATGAACGGCCGAAGGACTCCCTATGCCAACCAGTCCCTGAAAGGAGTAATATCAGGGCTGAATCTAGGAAGCGACGCCCCCGGGATTTTCAAAGCGCTGGTGGAAGCCACATGTTTTGGATCCCGGAAGATCATCGACAGATTTCTGGAGGAAGGGATCGAAATCAAAAATGTCATGGCACTGGGCGGAGTAGCCAAAAAATCACCATTTGTCATGCAGGTGATGGCTGATGTCCTGAATATGCCGATCAAGGTGGCTCGCTCTGAACAGACTCCTGCCCTGGGCTCGGCCATGCTGGGAGCAGTGGCAGCCGGGATCCATTCATCGGCGGAAACAGCTCAAAAAGCCATGGGATCCGGTTATGACATGGAATATTTTCCGGATGCGGAAAATGCAGCCGTTTACCGGCAACTGTATGAAAAATACAACCGGCTGGGAGAAGTGTTCGAACAGGAATTAAAAAATGAAGAAGAATAATAAAAGTCTGAAGGAAACCTGTTACCGGTGCAACATGATGCTCCCGGAATCAGGGCTTGTCATTCATACCTTTGGCAATGTGAGCGTAGCCGATAGGGAACGGAAATTGTTTGCCATTAAACCGAGCGGAGTATCCTATGCGAAATTGAAACCGGAGGATATGGTGATCGTAGACTTTGACAGTCAACTTGTCGAAGGCAATCTGAATCCATCATCTGATACAAAAACCCATGCTTTCCTGTACAAAAACTGGGGAAATATAGAAGGAATTGTACATACCCATTCAACCTATGCGGTCGCCTGGGCCCAGGCACAAAAGGATATCCCCATGCTTGGTACCACCCATGCCGATCATCTGGCAACAGATATACCCTGTACCACGATCATGAGTGATGATATGATCGGTGGTGATTATGAATATCAGACAGGAGTTCAGATCGTGGAATGTCTGCTCGAACGGAATTTATCATTCGGGGAAATTGAAATGATCCTTGTGGCCGGCCACGGCCCCTTTACCTGGGGAAAAACAGCCGAAAAAGCTGTGTACAACAGCATTATCCTGGAGGAACTGGCCAGAATGGCCTACCTTACCCTGCAGATCAACCCGGCTGTCCCCCGGCTGAAGGACAGCCTGATCAGGAAACATTATGAAAGGAAACATGGTCTTCAGGCATATTACGGACAAAAAAAATCTAAACAATAACCAACATGAACATTCCAAAAATAGGTTTTCTCGGGATCATGCAGGAATTATACGACAAAACCCTGCCGGATATCACAAAAATCCAGGAAAATTACGCCCGCGAGGTTATAAAACAGTTTGATGAAATCATCCGGTTTGATTTCCCCCGGGCAGCCAGGAATCGTAAGGACATTGAAGACCTGATCGGTAAGTTCAACCAGGATGACCTGGATGGGATCATGATCGTCATGCTCACCTATGGTCCTGGCATGCGGACCGTACGTGGCTGGCAGATGAACCGACTGCCGTTATTACTGGCCAATATCCAGCCGCGTCCCCACGTATCCGCCGATTGGAATATGGATGAACTTACCTATAACCAGGGGATTCATGGAGCCCAGGATACGGCCAATGCCATTATACGGACTGTTGGAAACCAATTTGCCGTGATATCGGAAGACTGGAAGTCAGGAGACTTTAAAGCATATGTCACCGACTGGGCCAGGGCGGCACAGGCAGCTACAGCATTGCGGAAAATGAAAGTGGCCGTTTTCGGTAAAATGTTTGGCATGGGAGATACCCTTTCCGACGAGGCAGCATTCACGAGGGTGATCGGGCCGGAAGTGAACCGGGAATATATCGGTCAGGTGTACAGGAATATGGAAGAGATAAATAAAACCGAAATAACCGGGCAGGTAGAAAAGGACCGGAAAAATTTCAGGATAGATGAAAATATGCCGCCCGAAGCGCATGAATATGCCGTTAGAATGCAGCTTGGTTTTAAAAAACTTCTGAGAGATGGAAACTACAGTGCATTTTCGGCACATTTTGATGTTTTCAAGGGCGATGGAAGATTCAGGCAGCTCCCGATGCTGGCAGCTTCCAATCTCATGGCCGAAGGATACGGTTATGCAGCTGAAGGGGACTCGAATACAGCCAGCATGGTGGCTGCGGGGCATTATCTGGCCCCAAATGCACATTTTACGGAAATGTATGCCATGGATTTCAAACGGGATTCCATGCTGATGAGCCATATGGGAGAAGGGAACTGTAAGATTGCCAGAAAGGACCGGCCGGTCAGGCTTGCCAACCGTTTCCTGGGGATCGGGGATCTGGATAATCCGCCAACCCCTGTATTTTCGGCTGAACCGGGACCTGCCACCATGGTTTCGCTTGTCCATCTTGAAGGGGACCAGTTCCGGTTGGTCTCTACCATTGGGGAGATTCTGGATACGGAAGAATTCCCGAACATAGAAATGCCCTATTTCCATTTCAAGCCATCAACGGGAGTCCGTCAATGCAATGATAACTGGCTCCTGGCAGGCGGCACCCATCATCAGACATTGCATCTGGGCGATCAGCGGCAGAAATGGTCTATGCTTGCCGATATCCTGGGAATTGAATTTGTGCAGGTATAACCGGGATCATGCCAACTTCTACCCATGCCTTGACCCAGAGTCATGACATCGGTAGAGATTAACATCCCATCATACGTGCCCCTGGGCCAGCATGGCCCTGGCAACTTGTACAAAACCAGCGATGTTGGCCCCTTTGATATAGTCTACTTTTCCGTTCACTTCACCATATTTGCAGCATTGCTGGTGGATTTTTTTCATATTTTCCCGCAGCAGTTTATCGACCGCCTCCTTTGTCCATGTATAACCGATAGCATTCTGTGTCATCTCTAGGCCTGAAACTGTCACCCCACCGGCATTCGCAGCTTTTCCAATTCCGTACAGGATACCCTTCTCCCTGAATAACCTGCTTGCTTCGGATGTGCATGGCATATTGGCTCCTTCACTGATCAGCCTGCATCCGTTATTTAACAGGATTTCTGCGTCGTTACCTGTAATTTCATTCTGGGTTGCACAAGGGAAGGCTGCATCGCAAGGGATTCCCCAGGGTTTTTCCTCATCCTTATGCTCAAGATCGAATTTTTCTGCAAACTCATGGATGCGGCCCCTTCTGTTAAATTTCAAATCCTTGACGAATTCAAGCATTTCACCTGTAAGACCATCAGGAATATGAACAGTCCCGTCAGAATCGGACAGGGAAACCACCTTTGCATCATTTTCCAGCAATTTTTCAGCGGTATAAAGGCTAACATTCCCTGACCCGGATATGAGACATTTTTTACCTTTCAGCGTTTCGTCATGATAGTCCAGCATTTCTTTCGCAAAATATACATTGCCATAACCTGTCGCCTCGGGTCTCATCAGGCTCCCGCCATAGGAAGAGCCTTTGCCGGTGATCACCCCGTTAAACCGCCGCAGCAGCCTTTTATACTGCCCGAACATAAATCCGATTTCCCGGGGTCCTACCCCGATGTCTCCCGCCGGAATGTCCATTTCCGGACCGATCATGGGAAATAATGCCGTGATAAAGCTCTGGCAGAAGCCCATAATTTCCCTGTCGGATTTATTTTTCGGATCAAAATCCGATCCCCCCTTGGCTGCTCCCAGGTTCATGTTGGTCAGGCTATTTTTAAAAACCTGTTCGAATGCAAGGAATTTTAATACACTGTAATTCAGGGAAGGATGAAAACGCAAACCTCCCTTATAAGGACCTGTGGCACTGTTCATCTGGATCCTGTAACCCCGGTTGATCATATATTCCCCACTATCACGGATCCAGGGAATCCTAAAGGAAAAAACCCGTTCGGGTTCGCAAATGCTCTCCAGGATCTTCGCCTGTTTGTATTCCCTATGATCTTCCAGGAAGGGAATTACAACTTCCGCGACTTCCTGCACTGCCTGGATAAATTCCAGTTCATTCGGATTCCGGTTGTAAATTAATTCCATGAAGGACCGGACTTCCGGGTTTTCGGAAGACTCTACGTCATTGATAGGCATCAGTAATAAGTTCTGTTTTGAAAAACAATGGTTTCTGGTTTTAAAAACTATCTTTGGTATATTATATAATATACTCATTCATCACTGAAATATTAATAATTTTCATTTTTTAATCCTTGCATTGTTTATTTTGATATGATAAAAGCCGTTTTTATTTTCTTTTCAATAAACCGATGATCCATTGCATGATCTCCTGAAATATGAGTAGTGATTATAAATTGAAGATATTTCTGTTGCTATTCTCCGGCCTCTTTTATCCGGGATTATTTTCTGAAGAAGTTTTCGGACAACCCGATAGGCAGCCTCCCAATATTATTTTCATGCTGACCGATGATCAGCGTTTCGATTCCCTGGGATTTTCCGGAAATCAGATCATCCGTACACCCAACATGGACCGGCTTGCCGCTGATGGGATATTTTTTAAAAATGCATTTGTCACCACGCCCATCTGTGCAGCCAGCAGGGCAAGCATTGCCACCGGCCTTTATGAACGGACCCATCAGTTTACGTTCAGCACACCTCCTTTAAGAAAGGAGCTTGTACAATCCACTTATTACTGGAAATACTTCCGCTATATCGATTATCCGGGACATGAAGAATTGTACGACCTGAAAAATGATCCGGAAGAAATCAATAATCTCATTTCGAAGGATGAGTCGTCGGAAATGGCCGGGATTCTGCGGGAGAAATGTAAAAATTACGGGCAATATTATCTTGAAAAGAAAAATGATTTCAGGTGAATCCTTATCAGATTGAGATCCTGATCATTTGTAAAAGCAGCACAAGGTTATCTTTTACACTTAATTTCCTCGGTAAGCAGGGATACAGGGTGAATGGCGCAACCGGATATCTGGATGCGATAAAGAAGATTGAAAAAATTAATTTCGACCTTGTTGTTTTTTTTGAAGAAATGGAAGAAAAGGAAAAAGATCATGTTGAAAACATTGCTTCCTTCCTCAGGCATCAACTACAATTCCTTCATTTTTCTGAACCGGTACAAAAACTTCCCGCACATATAAACCGGCTGGTAAAGGAAGAAAAATAATTACCGGTTACCTACTTCTTCTTTTTTTTAGTTTCTTTTCCCTCATTCTGTACGGCTGCCTCTTTGTTTTTCTTCTTATGCGGCCTTGTTACTCCGTAACTTCCTTTAACGATTTTCCCTTTTCTCGTTTTTTTATCACCTTTTCCCATAATAAATATTTTATCGCGCAAAATTCACTAAAATAACCATAAACACAAAACCCCGATGAGTATTTAATCCGTGAAAATTTTATTCAAATGAATAATTAACCCGAAAAATTCATAAATTATTCCTGCCTGCCGGTAGGCAGGTCTGCCTGACGGCTTTACTCCGGTGAAGCTATGCGAAAGGGATGCAGGTAGGCCCCCCCTGAGGTCCCTCCCGATTTTATCAAACAATTTTAAACTCATATTTTTCTTACAGATCATCTCCTGAGGGCCATTTTATCCAATAATCAATAGTTTTATAGTAATTTAATATATGGCGATAGATTAGAAATTATCACTCATATAAGTGTCTATGTATAAATATTTGTTTGCATTTAGGTAATATTTAACTTATATTATCGCCATATTTTAAATTACACGTAGCATGAAAAAACACCTGACTCCT
>JAGTVG010000345.1 GCA_018224645.1 Cyclobacteriaceae bacterium | reverse complement strand
TTCCCATCAGCCCCGATCGGATGATCTTTTCCTGTTTGACCGGAGCGGAATTCAATGTTAGGCTTATCACAATCTCTGTTATTTACCAGCCGCTGGTGCCGGTCTTCAGATAAGGGATCCATTCTTCATAGGCATATCCCGAATAATCCCTTAAAAACATCACATAACTTGGCCGGAAAGGATGGTTCCTGATGGTGAGCCCGAGTTCTTCGGGTGTATAATCCCCTTTCCGGGCATTGCAGGTCCTGCAGGCCGTAACGAGGTTTGCCCAGATTGTTTTGCCTCCCCTGGCCTTGGGTACCACATGATCCAGGGTGAGATCCCGGTTTGTTCCACAATACTGGCACCGGAATCCATCACGTTTGAAAATATTCTGGCGGGTTAGCACCACACCCTTGTACGGGATATGAACATAATTCTTCAAACGGATCACGGAAGGCATGGGATAGGCGAAGGATACCGTACGGATCATACTCCCATTTGCACGGCTTACCAGGTCGGCCTTGTCAAGAAAGACAAGCAAAAAGGCCCGCTGTATTGTACAAATGGAAATAGGGCTGAAATCCTGATTCAACACCAAAACCCGCTTATTCATCATCGCATTATCCGTTTAATTTTTGCCATGCTGTGGGTATATACGTTTTTTGACTGGTTAAATATACCGCTTTCGTCCAATAAATCCACTCTCACATAACCGGAAGCATGGATAATTTTTTGTTCATCCAGCAAAATTCCAACATGGGATATACCCCTGTTCTCATGCTGAAAAAACACCAGGTCACCCGGTTGGGCATCGCGTGGATCTGCCACTTCATCGCCCTGCAGCACCTGCTGGGAGGTATCCCTTTTCAACCTGTAACCGGTAATTTTAAATACCAACTGCGTAAATCCGGAACAGTCAATCCCGAAAGGTGATTTGCCCCCCCAGAGATAAGGAGCATTCAGATACTTGAATGCAATTGCCTTTAAATATTCAAACTCCCTCAGCTGACCTAGCCGTTTCGATTCCCCGTTGAAGGCAAACTGCTCCTCAATATCAAAAAGTTCTGTATGTGCAATGGGCAGCACACTTCCCAGTACGATCTGAAGTGGTTTCTTTTTATAGAGAATGGTCGCGGTCAGATCGGTACAGATGCGGAATTCATTCGTGTTGATCTCATCAAAATATTCGTCGCTGATCTGCTTATGCTGTTTCGCATCGATCCACCCTTCATACCCGTCGAAATAAATGCTGACCCTGACCCACTTCCTGTCCGGTGATACCTCGAGCACACTGTAATGATCTCCAAACAATAACTGGGTGACCATTTCAGATACATCTGATGGATCTTTCCGGACCGGAACTATACAGAGTCTGCAAATACCTTTTTCCATAATTGATATTATTCGGCCTTCCCCGGGGATTCCCGGAGATCTTTATTCAATTTGATTCAAAATCCAAAAAATTTACCCTCCCGTAAAAAAGACAGGGAAATCAAATCCTCAACCTGTCAAGTTCACGTTTCATATCTTTCTCCTTAATGTCCTCGCGTTTATCGTATATCTTTTTCCCTTTCGCCAGGGCGATCTCAAGTTTTGCAAGCCCCCGATCGTTCAGGAAAATACGAATGGGAATGATCGTCAGGCCTTTTTCCTTATTTTTTGTGTCAAGCTTCCTTAATTCCCTTTTGGTCAGCAGTAATTTCCGCTCACGTTTGGGTTCATGGTTGATCTCTTTCGCCATTGTATAAGGGGATATATGCAACTCCCTGACATACAATTCGTCGTTGAAAAACATGCAATAAGCATCCTGGAGATTCACCTTGCCCAGCCGGACCGACTTGATCTCACTTCCGGTCAGGGCAATTCCGGCGATGTATTTATCAATAAAATTATATTCGAAGGAAGCTTTTTTATTCCTGATATTTATATCATTCCTGAAATCCATTTTACCTTTTCCCATAATTCCTGTCTGGTTACCTGCGTTTTATTCCGGGCAGCGAAAAGTACAAAAAAACAGCTTAATTAACATGGTTCTTTCCGTCATAATTGCAGCCTTGCATCAGGCGTGACTGAAAGATCTGCAAATTCTCCGCTCATGAACTTAAAATACCCTGCCATGCCGATCATGGCAGCATTGTCCGTACAATATTCAATTTCAGGGACATATACCTTCCATCCCGAATTTTCCATTTCAAAAAGCCTCTGCCTCAAAAGGGAATTTGCCGCCACCCCTCCGGCTATGGCCACTTCACTGATTCCTGCCTGGTCAGCCGCCTGTACCAGTTTATCAAAAAGCATGACGATCAACGTCTGCTGAACACTTGCACAAAGGTCATGGATATTCTTTTCAATGAATTGAGCATCCAGCTCAAGTTGATCCCGCAGAAAATAGAGTACCGCGGTTTTGATCCCGCTGAAGGAATAATCGAGCCCGGGTATTTCTGTCTTGGGGAAAACAAAACGGCCGGCATCACCCTTACCTGCATATTTATCGAGTAAATGCCCGCCCGGATAAGGAAATCCCAGCAATTTTCCAATTTTATCAAATGCCTCCCCTGCCGCATCGTCCCTTGTTTCCCCGATTATTTCCATGTCGAGATAGTCAGAAACTTTCACGATCTGGGTATGTCCTCCGCTCACGGTCAGGCACAGGAATGGAAAGGATGGCAGAGGCTCGTCAATAAAATGGGCAAGGATATGCGCCTGCATATGATTGACGGATATCAACGGGATGCCGGCGGCCATTGCCCACCCCTTGGCAAAAGAAACGCCCACCAGCAGGGAGCCCATCAATCCCGGCCCCTGGGTAAATGCAATGGCATCGATCCGCTCCTTCCGGGTACCGGCCTCCCGGATGGCCTTTTCAACGACGGCAATGATATGACGCTGATGAGCCCTGGAGGCCAGTTCGGGCACCACACCGCCATAAATTTCATGGATGTCCTGGCTGAGAATGCTGTTGCTCAATACCCGTCCATCCACGATCACGGCAGCCGATGTTTCATCGCACGAACTTTCTATGGCAAGAATATTGATGGACATTGTATAATTAATTAGAAGTCAATGAATAAAACCTTGTATTTTTGTTAAAAGAAGGGTAAAAATAATTAAAATAGATTTCTTTCGTATAATACTTTAAAAGGGAAACGACACATTGAATAAACGCAGCCTTGTACGACTGATGTTATGGGGATCCTACCGGAGGCCGATCCTGAAGGTATTGATCGTCTTCATCCTGTTCATTTCCACCCTGTTAGTGGGAATTACGGTTGCGCTCCAATTTCCTTCGGTACAGACAAAAATCTCAGGATACCTTGCCAATTATCTTTCTGAAAAAATCGGGATCCCCATTTCGATCGGGTATGTCAATATTTACTGGTTCGGCAATATCCAGCTCAAGGATGTGATGATCCGCGACACAGAAAACAAAGTGCTGATTTCCGCGGATAAGATCAGGGCCAGCTATAACTTTCAATCCATTTTCGGGGATAATCAGATTACCCTGGAAAACGCTCTTGTGGAAAATGCCAGGGTACAGATGATCCGGAATGCACCCGACGGCAACTTTAATATCAATGTATTTGTTGAGGGGATAAAAAGTCTGGCCGGGGAAGGGAAACCCGATTCACTCAAAGGTACACTGAGGATCAATAACATCCACCTGATCAATTCAACATTCACCCTATCTGACCCCGGTAAGGATTCGCTTGAAAACAGGTTCAATCCGAATCAGTTTAAATTAATGAATATCAATGCGATAGGCGAGAATCTGCAGTCCAGGGGGAAAAATTTCCAGGTTCAGATCAATGACCTTTCCTGCAGGGATTCAGCCACACAATTTATGGTCCATAAACTTTCGGGTTTTTACCAGATCACGGACAAATCCATGGTATTCCGGACTTTTGATCTTAACGCAGGGAACAGCCGCCTGGAGGCATCGATGGTTTTCCAGTTCGACAGTATCCAGCAGCTGAAGTCATTTACCGATAGCGTAGTCATCATCGCCGATATCAAGGAATCCAACATTCATACCCGCGATCTCGGCAATTTTACCGAAAGTTTTAAAAAATACGATGCCCGCTTCAGGCTGAATGGATTCTTTTCAGGTACAGTCAGCCGGTTCGAGGTGAAGGATTTTGATTTGGCGCTGGGTGCTGTCAGCAGGATCCGCGGATCAGTGAATATGGATGGACTGCCCGATTTCCAGAATACTTTTATCGATCTGAATATCGAAAATTCCATCCTCCAGCCAATGGACCTCGAACCCTACCTGAGCGATTACATCATCAGAAGTATGGGCAAATTCGGGACCTCAAGTTTTAACGGTCGGTTTATCGGATTCCCGGTGGATTTCGTGTCCGATGCGATCTTCTATACCCAGATCGGCACCATCGACAGCGATATAAACCTCAAGGTCAACAAAGAGGATAACCTGCCCAGTTATTCAGGCAGCCTGGTCGTCAGGAACTTTGACCTGGGAACATTCCTCGACAGGGAGGATATTTATCAGTCCATCGATCTTAACGGGAGGATCGAAGGCACGGGACTTTATAAATTGGATGCGGACTTTTACCTGGACGCTGCCATCGACAACATCGGCATACTCGGCTATAACTATCAGAATATCGTGACTGACGGAAGATTTGCCAGCCAGATCTTCAACGGCTACCTGGGCATTATGGACCCGAATCTCCAGTTAGAACTGAACGGGACCATCGACCTCCGTAAGGACCAGGAAAAGATAGATCTTGTGGCTGTGCTTGATACGGCCTTGCTGCATAACCTGAACCTGTCAAAAAAACCTGCCTCGATCAGTACCCTTATCAATATCAACCTTGAGGGAATAAACCTGAATAATGCCACCGGTCAGATCCAGGCCGGAAAATCCTATGTTTCTTATGATGGCAAAACGGCCGAGATCGACAACCTGAAAATGATCTCTGAACATGAGGACGGCTTCAATTTCCTGGAACTTTCTTCGGATAACATGGACCTTCATATGTCGGGAAAATATGTCCTGACCGAAGTGATCAGCGACCTGGGCAGGGTGGTCAGGGAATATCTCCTGATCGCAAAGAATGACAGGGATTCGATCTCATCCTATTTCAGCAGATCAAAACTTCAGAAAAAACCAGTTTATGATATCGACTACAACATTACCCTGGTTGATATCAATGCATTCGCCAATCTGTTTATCCCGGATATCTTTGTCGCAAAAAATACCCGGATATCCGGATTCCTGAAGGGCGGGCCAGTTACGCAAATTGCCATTGATTCGGATATCGATACCGTGATCTATAAAAACTACAGCTTTATTGGTAACCACCTGGACCTTTCAACAACCCGGATGAATGATACCTTGCTCGTTGATCTCCAGCTGAATGTAGTATCGGACAAACAGCTTGCGAAGAATGGAGAAGCGAGTGAAAATGTGCTTCTTACAGCAAACTGGATTAATGAACATGCTGAATTTGCCTTCAATATCGAACAGAAAGAGTCTAATAACAGGGCGCATATTAAGTCTTACCTTGATTTCGATTCTCTTTTTACCAGGGTTCATTTTGAGGCAGCCGACCTGACCGTCCTGGGAGATACATGGAATTTTTCTGATAATAACGAAATCCAGATCAGGCCAAAGGATTATAAGTTCAACGATTTCCTGCTTTCCAGCGGCAGCCAGCAGATCGAATTCACCGGGTATATTTCGGCCGACAGCACCAGAACCTTCCAGACGAATATTTCCAATTTCCAGATAGAAAACCTGAATCCCCTGTTGCCCAGGAAATTTTCGGGGATCCTGGACGGCTTTGTCGGCATCGAAAGATTCTTTAAAAATCCGGTCATCAACAGCCAGATCGATATCGACAGCCTTGTATTTGAAAAATTCAACGTAGGAGATGTATTTGCTTCCAGTCAATGGGATACCCGAAGGAACCGGATGAATGTCGATCTCGAAGTTTTCGATGAAGATGAAAAAAAACTTATCGATGTAGGGGGAAATTATTATCCGTTCAAGGAAACGGACAAGTTGGACCTTGCGGTACATTTTACCGATGCAAACCTGAACCTCATCCAGCCGTTTTATGATGACCTCATCTCTGATCTTGATGGAAAAACGAGGGGAGATTTCAGGATCGGCGGAACTTTACGCCAACCGCTGCTGAATGGGGAAGGCTATGTAAACGAGGGGGTCATTACACTGGATTACCTGAAATCCAATTATGATTTCGAAGGGCGGATCGTATTCACAAAAAATGAGATTGGCGTCAGGAACCTGGTCATGAGGGATAAATTCAACAATACAGGCACCCTGAACGGGGGCATATTCCATGATTATTTTAAAAATGTCAGGTTCAATATCCGGGGTGAATTCAATAAACTGCTGGTGCTGAATACAACCATCAGGGATAACGACCTCTTTTATGGCACGGCTTTCGGAACCGGCAACTTCCGCATCACCGGGCAGGAAAAAAATATAAACATCGACATTAATGCAGTGACCGATCCAGGTACACGTTTCTATATCCCGCTGAGTGGTTCCAGTGAGATCTCACAGGAAAATTTCATTGAATTTCTGGATTTTAATGAACAGCAGAAACTTAATCTGGAAGCAGAAGCCAGGGTGCTGAAACTTCAGGGGATCAAACTTGATTTCGATCTGGAGGTGACACCCGATGCCTATGCAGAAATTATTTTCGACCAGGTGGCTGGAGATATCATCAGGGGCAGGGGAAACGGGCAGCTGAGCCTGACCATCGATACCCAGGGTGAGTTCAACATGTTCGGAAATTACCTTTTTGAAAGCGGGGGTTATAATTTCACACTTTACAATGTGATCAACAAGGAATTTACCATCGAACCTGAAAGCCAGATCACCTGGTCGGGCGATCCCTATGGGGCCCAGATGGACCTGGTGGCCACATACAGGCAGGTGGCGTCCCTGGCTCCCCTGTTTGATAACCAGGACAGTTCCTTCTACCAGAATCCAGAGGTAAAAAGAAAATATCCTGCGGAGGTCGAACTTCAGCTGAAAGGTCCGTTGATGGCTCCTGAGATCAATTTCGACATCGATATCCGGGATTATCCCACCAATGTGGTGATCGATGGCGTGAATTTTGAAACGACGGTTGCCGCTTTCCGTTCCGAAATCCTCTCCAACGAACAGGAACTGAAACGCCAGGTCTTCAGCCTTATCATCCTTAGAAAATTTGCCGAACAGGGTTCCTTCAGTGTGGGTACATCCTTCGGGAACAGCGTAAGTGAGTTTGTCTCAAACCAGCTGAGTTACTGGATCACCCAGCTCGATGAAAACCTCGAGATCGACCTCGACCTGGGTACCCTGGACCAGAATGCTTTTAATGCATTCCAGTTCCGCCTTTCCTATTCCTTCAATGAAGGAAGGCTGCGGGTAACCCGGGCAGGAAATATCACGAATGAAGATGCAAACGAGGTTTCGAACATCATCGGTGACTGGACCATCGAATACCTGCTATCGGAGGACGGTCAGT
>JAGTVG010000344.1 GCA_018224645.1 Cyclobacteriaceae bacterium | reverse complement strand
GTTTCTCCGTAGACGATGTCCCTCAGTATCCTCCGCATGATCTTGCCTGATCTGGTTTTGGGCAGTCCGGGTACGATCTGCACCCTATCGGGTTTTGCAATCGGGCCAATGATGTTATTGACGGTAACTTTTATTTCATTGGTAAGGTTCGCCACGGTTCGGTCTCTCATGTCAGCGATCACAAAGGCATAAATTCCCTGCCCCTTGATCTCATGCGGGAAACCGACCACGGCCGATTCAACGACCCTGGGATGTTCATTGATGGCATTTTCAATTTCAGCGGTACCCATCCGGTGTCCCGAAACATTGATCACATCATCCACACGGCCCAGGATCCTGTAATAGCCATCCTCATCCCTCTTTACTCCATCGCCTGTGAAATAAAGATTTTTGAACGGGGCGAAATAGGTATCATGCATCCGTTTGTGATCCCCGTAGGTGGTTCTGAACATTCCCGGCCAGGGGAATTTGATGCAAAGATTTCCTTCCACACTGTTTCCTTTTAGCTCCTTTCCTTCATTGTCCACGATGATCGGTTGGATTCCCGGCAGGGGCATGGTGGCATAGGAAGGTTTGGTCGGGGTGATCCCGGCAATCGGGGAAATGAGGATCCCGCCCGTTTCGGTCTGCCACCAGGTATCCACGATCGGGCATTTTCCTTTTCCGACATGGTCATGATACCAGTGCCAGGCTTCTTCATTGATGGGTTCACCCACCGTTCCAAGCACTTTCAGTGACTGAAGGTTATAGGGAAGAACCGGTTCCAATCCGTATGCCTCCAGTGCCCGGATAGCCGTTGGCGCCGTATAAAATTGATTGACTTTGTATTTTTCAACCACAGACCAGAACCGTCCGGCATCCGGGTAGGTAGGTATCCCTTCAAACATAAGGGTGGTTGCTCCTGCCAATAAGGGCCCGTAAACGATATATGAATGTCCTGTGACCCAACCGATGTCTGCTGAACACCAGAAAATATCCCCCTGGCTGTACTGGAATACATTCACGAAAGTATAATACGTGAAGACCATGTATCCTGCAATGGTATGTACAACCCCTTTTGGTTTCCCGGTCGATCCGGAGGTATAGAGAATGTAAAGAAAATCCTCCGCATCCATTTCCTCGGCCTCAAGTTCGTCAGGTTTACCCTTGATCATATCATGCCACCAGTGGTCCCTTCCGTTCTGCATATTCACCTGCTGCCCTGTTCTTTTATAAACGATTACATTTTCAATGCTTCTGCAGTTTTTTATAGCGTCATCTACCACAACCTTAACCCCGATCTTTTTATTTCCCCGGAAATTACCATCAGCGGTGATGACCATTTTTGCGCTGCAGTCGTTGATCCTGTCTGACAGGGAATTTGCCGAAAATCCTGCAAAAACAACACTGTGGATAGCCCCGATCCTGGCACAGGCCATCATGGCAACGGCCGCTTCAGGAACCATGGGCATATAGATCACCACCCTGTCGCCCTTACCGATTCCCTTTTCTTTCAATACATGGCCGAACTGGCAAACCATGTGGTAAAGTTCCCTGTAAGTGATTTTCCTTGGAGGTTCGTCCGGTTCATTGGGTTCCCAGAGGATGGCCGTTCTGTTGCCTGCAGTATACAGATATCTGTCAAGCATATTTTCAGTTATATTCAGCTTGGCATTTTTAAACCATTCGATCCGTGGTTCTTCAAAATTCCATTCCAGCACGGAATCCCATCTTTTCCGCCAATGAAATCCATCAGCCACCCTGCCCCAGAATGCATCGGATTCTGTAACACTTTTTTGATACTCATGAAAATAACCACTCAGTGTCTGTATTTTATCACTCATAATTTTGTCCGTTTAGTGTTAATTGTTTGCCCATTGATTTGAAAAATATCGGGTAAATACGGTAGGGATATTCCATGCATCCCGTCCTTACCTGCCAAATGGAAATATGGTAAAATTTTGAAAATTTAACAAATACAGTGAGTGAAAGAAAATTTCACGAATTATTCACTTTAAAGTGGAGGTTTGGATTTTATAAAAAACGCCGTTGCATCCTTTATCTAACTGCATGGACAGCCTTTTTCAAAATCACCAGGTCAATGGCTCCCGCATCCCATATCTGATCATTGTCGAGCCCGAACCATTCCCGGATTTCATCATAATCAGGATAGTCCGGATCATTCAGGATTTCCTTCAGGTCCATATAGGCAAAACTCCCCCCGCAATCCTCCGGCGGACATTTGCCCTTCCCATCCATCAGTTCCGCATTGATTTTATTTTCATCCAGGATCTTTTCCAGCATGACGCTATGCATCCAGTCATCGCCAAAATCATAGATGTAGATGAGCTTCTGTTTTTCATGATGAAAAAAATCCCTCAGTTTAATTTTTGCGGCATTCTGGCATTCCGATTCCTCCCAGAGCGGTGATCCGATACAGGGTTCTGATCCCCATCCTTTCGGGGAAAATAGATAAAGGTGATTGTTTTCCCAGCCAAATGCCGCCTGTATCCCCTTGTGGAACATGTCAAACGACCATTGGGAAGGGATCTGGATACGTCTCCAGACAGGAGGGGAAGAAATATTTTTTATGTCAATTCTGAATTGAAAAACCATTCATAAAATATAGATAAATATTTTGTGATTGTAAGAAGATCCGGGTATAAAACATGATTCGTTAAACCATTAATTTTATCATGTCAGCGATATCTGGCCTGTATTTTCTGTTTTCTTCCTGCCGGAATAATCCGGGATGATTACCGCTGAATGATGAAATATATTGAATAATAATGACAAAGACTGCCACCCATAACAAAAAGATGCCAGATGGCATGATGAAAAGGTAATTTTTTCCAGACATAGAAGATTACACCCAGGGTATAAAATAAACCTCCAGCCGCAAGAAACATCAGACTTTTCCCAGGAAGATTATCCAGCATGGACTGATAGATAAATACCGCCAGCCAGCCCATGATCAGATAAATGGTGGCAGAGATCCATTTGGATCTGATCTCTCTTCTTATTTTGAGAATGATACCCGTAACGGCAAATACCCAGACAATAAAAAACATGATCCATCCGGTCTGGCCCCTGAGATTTGTCATCAGAAAAGGAGTATAAGTACCGGCGATCAGGACATAAATCGCCGAATGGTCAATTTTCCTCAGGATCTGTTTTATGTGTCTGCCCGGGAGGGCATGATACAGTACGGAGGAAGTATACAGCAGGACCAGTGAGATCCCGAAAATCGAGTAACTTACCAGGTGCCATTCACTTCCAGCCACTATTGCCCTGTTGATCAGCATGATACTTCCTGCCAGGCTCAGAACAAATCCGATTCCGTGCGTAAGAATATTGGCCAATTCTTCATGCGGAGTGTATCCTTCGTTCCTTTTTTGCTCCGACATACACTAAAATAATTATTTTCAGGATTACCGGAATTGATGATTGCTCTGAATATTCCGCCATGGCGCAAAAAAAATTTTATTGCGACTTCGGTTTCAAGTATTTAACCCGAAAAATTCATAAATTTATCCTGCCTGACGGCTTTGCTCCGCTGAACCTATGCGAAAGAGATGCAGGCAGGCGCCCGGAGGGCCGTCCCGAATTTATCGGGGCACCACGTATATTATTAAAAATGATTAAGTTAAATGCAGTAGTATGCAATTTTAAAAATAATTTATAAATAATCGGGTTAAATTGGACCTCCTAAACTTTTTTCTTATGAAACGGATATTTTTTTTCCTGATGATATTTTTTCTCGTACTTTCCTGTCAATCCAATAAGGAATCCGGACAGGAGGAATGGCATGAATTATTTAATGGAAAGGATTTGACGGGCTGGTATACCTGGCAGAAAGCTCCGGAACCCGGATCTGCTGTTGAAGGGATCTCCAGGGATGAAAATGGGAATTACCTGGAACCCATTGGCAAAAACAGGGATCCATTAAATGTATTTACTGTGGTTTCCGAGGAAGGTCAGCCGGCCATAAGGATTTCCGGTGAAACATTCGGAATCCTGGTTACAGAAAACTTCTATGAAAATTATCATTTGCAGTTGGAATTCAAATGGGGGGATGAAAAATATCCCCCACGTGAAAATGAGCTTATGGACAGCGGTGTCCTCTATCATTCCATGGGTCCTGAAGGTGCATGGGGAGGAGTCTGGATGAAGTCACTCGAATGCCAGGTAATGGAACAGGCCTGCGGGGATTTTATCTGTGTGGATACCACCTTTGCCGACATACCTGCTGTTAAACCTTCGCCGGATGCACGTTTTCAATACAGGGTAGGGGCGGAAAAAGTTACATTCGGACCGGAACAGGGATATTGCCGGAAAGATGAAGATCATGAAAAACCGGTGGGCCATTGGAACCTCCTGGAAATTTATACTTTTGGCAATGAGAGTATACATGTTATCAATGGTGAGATAAACATGCATGCCTATAATTTGAGATATCAGGAAAATGGCCGGGAAGTACCATTAACCCGTGGTAAAATCCAGTTACAGTCAGAGGGAGCCGAAATATTTTATAGAAACATTCAGATCACCCCGATCACAGAATTTCCGGGAAGATTCTAATCAGTTTCCGTGACCGATCCCCCCTGTGGGATCACCCGTGGTGATCGCCCATGGTTCAGACAACGATGGGTGGTCAGACGACGATAGGATCGCTCGTGGTCAGACGACGGTGGGTGAGAAAAATAACCGATCGGGAATTGTAAGCTGATTTTTACTTTTCCGGTTCCCGCAGAGCTTTGAACAATGTCTTAAAACAATCCGCATTTTCCTTATCACGATCAGTGGCTTCCTTTCCTTTATAGGCATCCATAAAATTACCGGTACCTGTCCAGGAAGTCTGGAATACACCCAGCATGCGTCCGGCTATTTCTTCAGGCGCTGATTCCCTTACCAGTTGCATCTGCTCAAGCTGGTTGAGGGCTACATCTGATTTACGCCAGGGACAGGCCAGTACTTTGAATCCCTTTGTCGCAAAATAGGCGGTCGTTGGCGGAGCATTCTCATAATGCCAGTCACACATCACAATGCCTTTAGGTACCATATCGATTGCACGGTGCGTATGATTCATGCTGGCTTCCCACATACCAAGCCCGGTAGTTTTTCCATCCAAAAAACGGTCAGCCCACATCCACATTTCGATTCCTTTTGATGCGAGATGATTGTAAATGGCGGTCACTTCACCGGCGTATAGTTCGGCTTTATCCCTCCCGGAACACCTCGGACATTTATCATCCCCGATATAAAAAACTTCGTCCATTCCTACGTGAAGAGCTTTTGCTTCACAAACCTCGGTAAGTTCATCCATCAATGCGAATATGATGGGGTGCAGGTCGGGATGCAGGGGACAATAACTTTTGCAATATAAGCCATCATCATTCGGCCATTTATATTCTTCCGGCATTTGTACATGCGGTGTTTCATCCAGTTCCGGGTATTCTTTCAGTAATGGGAATAGATTTTTTCCTCCGGATTGATGCCCGAGCATATTCATTTTCGGAATCAATTCCATGCCGGCTTGATGACAGGCCTGAACTATTGATTTTACCTCCATTTCCGATAGTGCACCCTCACTGGCCAGTTCAGGATGACTCTTCCACAGGTATTTATATCTGAAACGCACCACAAGGTGCGTTACACCTTCTTTCTTCAGGTCATTTTTAATGAATTCAAGAAATGCAGGGAGCTCTTCACCGTCAGGAGCAGCAATTAAAAAAGCTTTGACAGGTATGTTCCTTTCCTGTGCCGAGGATGTATATCCGAAAAGAATGAATGGCAGAAGTAATAAATAGAATACAGGTTTCATGATTTTGGGGAAAAATTAAGTTAAAAAGTTCTGACGCAAATGTATTGAAAAATATGGATCAAAAATCATTCAGACTATAGAATTCTGTGATGCTGAACAGGTCCCGGAAGATTACACCTTCAAACGTCCTGACCTGATAGGCTTTACATTGAGCCTGATCAGATAAAGGTAGCTGGCCGGAAGCGAGGTGGTCAGATGACGGTGTGTGGTCAGACGACGGCGGGTGGTCAGACGATGGAAAGGCTTACAACTCGCCGGTGAACGGGAACAGGTTCAGGATTTCAAGATGGGTCCCGCTCAGCAGAAAGTGTTCAAACTGGTAAAATTTGGCAGCGACCTTTGCTGATGTGACCTTCCTTATTTTTTTATAATAAGTTTCAATCAGTTTATTGGTCGTTTTGGATTGTGATATGATCTCCTTCATCATATCCGTTGCCTGATCATCAGACATCGATTCTATACAGGCTGCATACTGATTCAAAAGGATCCATCGCTTTTTGGTCAGTTCTTTTTGCTTAACCTCATATTCATCAAATAAACGCCAGAACTCATAGGAATTGGACTGGTCGATTTTCATGAATTCACGGGCCAGTGCTTTTTTCTCCGGGCCAATTGTTGTAATAAAAAAATCAACTTCCTCCTGGCTGTTCTGACTGTGAACATTCCCGGCCACCATTACAATAAAAAATGTTCCAGCTAATATTTTTTTCATGCCTGATCTGATTATGTGTTACATCAATATTTTTTAATCCATTACAATTATTCCTGTACGGCACAACTACCCTGCTTCGGATGGAATTCTTATGTCATCCCTAAGCCATCATATAAAAATCCTTCCCTTCCACGAATGAATGGGTCAAAAGGTATTCATGGATCAGTAATCTGCCAGACCGGTCACTGACAAAGGATAAAATTAAATGATCCCGGGGAATATCCATATAATAAATGACAGGTTTCTCATGGAACTTTCTGTTCCTGCCATTGATGACATCGATATATCCGACAACTTTCATACCATGATCCATAAGCCATTTCGATTTTTTAAGCACACTTCTGCCAATCCCCCAGATCAGGATAGGTGGTATTTTTTTATATTTTTTACAAAGCCATTTTCGCAGATAGTAAGTTTTGATGCTGTAAAAAGCATCCGGATTGTAACGGTCTTCGGTTCTGGAAAGCCGGTCCGGAGAATCGTACCAGTCGACCAGGATATCATCAAGTTTATAAAACCTCACTCCCTGATGCAGTAATCGCAGCCAGAATTCATAATCCTCCGGAAATGGCCCTTCCCTGTATCCCCCGTATTTTTTAACCATGGAGGAACGGATCATCATGGTGGGATGGATCACCGGTGATTCGACAAAACGGTTCAGGAATATTTCCCTGTGCGATCGAAGCCTGTTGTTCCAACCGATATAATGATAAAAACCTTCACTTGCTGAAAAATCACCTATACAGGTTACACATGTGCTGACCAGGCCCGTTTCAGGATGATTTTCCAGGAAATTATATTGTTTCTTCAGCCGGTCAGGATGTGAAAAATCATCGGCATCCATCCTGGCAATATATTTTCCCCTGGCAGATTTCAGTCCGGTATTTAATGCGCCGACCAGTCCGCAGGAGGAAAAATTGATCAAACGTATCCGCTTGTCTTTGTAGTCTTTGATGATCTTTTCCCCATCGTCACCGGAGCAGTCGTTGATCATGATCAATTCAAAATCCCGGTAACTCTGGGCAAGTATGCTTTCCATTGCCCTCCGGAGGGTAGGAGCGGCATTACGGAAAGGCATAAGAACAGAAATTTCAGGATCAGCCATCATTATTAATTCATGGTTTATACCGGGTATAACCCCTCAGTCCAAGAGCCGGTTCGGAATATGACAAATGTCATTTTATTAAACAAAATAACCACGTCAGAATCCGTTTCAACTCTGATGGAGGATAAACCTCAGACTCATGCCATCACTCCGGGTGAGGGCTTGAGTTTGAGGATCCGGGAAGTATCAATTGCGATCAACTGAAAAGGCCATGAATTTCCGATTCCACCAGGTTTACCACGTAGGCAAAATCTTCGATATTTTTATCGAAATTAAGATGGTTGGTATTGATCGCCAGAATTTTACTTTCAGTGTACTGATTGATCCAGTTTTCGTAGAGTACATTCAGGTCCCTTAAATATTCCAGCCTGATCAGGGTTTCATATGCCCTGCCCCGGTTGTTGATCCGCTCTACAAGCTTAGGGATATCAGCTCTGAGATAGATCAATAAATCAGGAGGTTTGATAAAATCCGTCATGGATTCAAAAATTCCAAGATAGGTATCATAATCACGGTCATTCAGATACCCATTGTTATTAAGATTCTTCGCGAATACATGGGCATCCTCATAAATGGTCCGGTCCTGGATGATGCTCCTGTTCAGCCGCCTGATGCGCTGGTTCTGTTTGAAACGGCTGTTCAAAAAATAAACCTGTATGTGGAAGGCCCAGGATTTCATGTCGTCGTAAAAATCCGGAAGATAGGGATTGGTATCTACGGCTTCATATTCCACATCCCATTGATAATTCTTTCCGAGTTTTTCCGCAAGGGTGGTTTTCCCGGATCCTATGTTTCCTGCAACGGCTATGTACATCGTATTTGAAAAGGTAGTGTCGTGATATTACAAATTTAATCTTAAAGCCACAATAAAATTCCTTCCCGGAGCACTGATCCCGGAACTATAGGTCCGGTAATGTTTGTCAAATATGTTCTCTACCCCGGCATGGATACTGAATGCCGGTGAGAAGTCGTATTTCAACCTGAAATTCAGGGTATACCAGGACAGCGCCCCGTCGTCCGTATACAAATAAGCTTTATTCTGTTCGGATGGTGCCAGGTCTTCAAAATTTTTAGCATCACTGAATGTAACATTAGATTCAGCCAACAGACCTTTATTTTTATAGTATATGGCAACCTTACCAAAAGCAGGAGGTGTATGACGCAGGGGTGCCTGGTCCATCCGATCCACACCATCGGTCCAGGTGTAGGATGAAAAAATTCCCCAGTTCGGCGTGATGTCACCCTTCAGGACAACACTGAATCCATAGATGTTTGCTTTTCCCGTATTGACAAGTGCTTGGACTTTTCTTTGTTCCCCGTCATAAACCAGGGAATCCATGCCGTTGAAGGTAAAATCCCTCCGGACCATGGCATCCTTTAACCAGGTGTAAAAACCGACGGCATGCAGGCGGATATTTTTACCTATATTCTGCGTAATTCCCATTTCAGCATTATAGGTATATTCCGGACTGAGATCCTTGTTGGGAACAACCACATATCCGGGTTCTGAATCAAATAATTTACCCATATCATCCAGATTCGGCGCCCTGAATCCGGATGAAAGCGCCAGGTCGAGTTTCGTCCGCTGGAATATATGGTATACAAAGCCCAAACTGCCGTTCAGGGCACCGTTACGGCCGGAAAATTCATCAAATGAAAATCCAAGGTCACTTTTATCTTCGAGTTCGGCCTTCAAACCTGTGTGGGTATACCGGATCCCTGCCGATAAATGCAAAGCCTTATTCAACATCCATTGATAGTTACCATATAACGCCGCATAATAGTAGCGGCTGCCTCCATCAGGGTACCGGGTGGAGACTGCCGTGGATTCACCCGTTTCAATATACTGCCCGATGGCCGAGGAATTCACCTTATTGAATGAGCCATCGAATCCGTAATAAAACTGATGCCGGTCATTAAAGGATTTATCGAAATCCGCATTGACGTTATACACATTAACATTTTCTGTCCTGGAACGGAGCAGGCCGCCCTGGAAATCCCTGTCATGACGGCTTTCTTCCACCCACTGGTGAGAGAGGGTGATCCTGGCCTCATTGTATGCCCTGTTTGACCTGTATATTTTAGTCTGCAGCCTGTTCATCATCCATTTTTGCGGGCCATAATACCATTCAGCATTTTCCGGCAGACTGTCACTATTATACTGTATCAGGCGGTCATACCTTGGAATATCACCTGTATTGCTGAAATAAAATCCATAATTCAGGTCGATGTGGCTGGCAGGGCGGAAGGTGAATTTCTGGATCAGGCTGTACTGGTCATAACCTGAAAACTTCTGAATATTTTCATCGGGATTCTGAACAATTGTGTCCCTGCCCTGAATACGTGTTACATATTCAGTTCTTTTCCCATAGTCGGGGAATTCGGGTGTCCTGCCCGAACCTGTCCGGAGATCGTCAAATCCTGTGTAGGACAGGCTGGTGTATGATCCGAGTTGTCTGCCTCCGATACTCAGATCGAAATGCCCGGTCCTTTCATGCGCTGCATTTGAATACCTGAGCAATGCACCACCCCTGAAGCGTGTCTGTTCCGAATTAGAGAGCTCCGGATCCTTGATATGAAAATCCATTACACCTCCCAATGCATCACTTCCATACATAACTGAACCGGGTCCGAAAAGTACTTCGGCTTCCTGGACAGCATTTACATCGATATTGATCACATTCTGAAGATTTCCACTCCTGTAAATGGCATTGTTCATGCGAACCCCATCAATGACGAGCAGCACAGAATTGGCGGAAAATCCCCGGATCATCGGGCTTCCTCCCCCTAACTGACTTTTCTGTAGGAATACCTGCCCCGATTCCTGAAGCAGGTCAGCAGAGGTGGGTGGATTTTTAAATTCAATTTCCCTCGCTTTTACGGTCATAATGGTGTTGGGAATAATTTCCGGATCCTGTTCCCATTTACTGGCGGAGATTATCACTTCATTGATGCTGATGATCTTTTCCTGCAAAACGATAATATTATCCTCGTCCCCAATATCCTGCAGGGGCAGGATCTTATCATGATAGGCGGGATGTTGAAAATGCAATATATCCTCTTTATTGAAAACGGAAATATCGGCCACGCCTTTAGCATCCGTTGGCAGGCCATGATTGAAATTCATGTCGTAGATCATCACATCTTCAATCCCTTCCCCTGATTTTTCATCGATTACCCTGATTTTTTGCGCCTGGGAAACAAAATGTAATATCAACAATATAAATGTAAAGAGAATGCCTCTTCCCATGAATAAAAGTTTCTGAATTATGAGAGCAAATCTAACCAATCCCGAAAATAAAGGAAGGAAAAGATAAGTATCTACGAAGGAATTCTTTTCAGGGCTACGAAGAGATTCTTTTCAGGGCTTCCTTCCTGCTGAGGGGCTGCAGTGATTGACCATTGACAAAATCCAGGACCCAGCCAGGATCGGTTTTCGAATATTCCCGCAGTGCCCATCCGATTGCTTTGGCAATAAAGAAATCCTTCCTGTGAGCGAGTGGCATGATAAAGGATGAGAGCAATGCCGTATCGGTCTGTCTTTTATATTTCAACTGAAAAAGCAGGCAGGATCGTTGCAGCCAGATATTTTCTGATCGTATCCATCGATCCGTCACCAAGTTTATACTTTCAGGGAATTTCCGGAAATAATTGCCCACCAGTGTGGCGGCAATAAAATCAACTGTATCCCACCATGATTTTTCCGTGATCATATGATGGTAAAGATCTATCCAGGATTCTTCTGCCACCCGGTTATATCTGGAAAACAATTCCATGGCTACATACTGATATTCCCTTTCAGGCATTTCCCAGAGCTCCTGAATGATAGGCCGGAGTTCTTCTGTTGAGGGTAATGCATTTTTCATTAGAAATGGTCTGATCAATTCCTTCCGTGCGGGTGAATTGATCCCCAGGAAGCCGAACCTGTTTTTCATGTAGGCTTTCATGGGGCCGGCCTTTTCCGGATTGGCGGCTGACCTGAAAATCCTGATGAAGTTATCGGTATAGGGGTTCATTTTCTGACTGGTTATCATCTTTCATGATTTGTAAATTCCTGATAAAATACAAAATATTTCTGGTGAAATG
>JAGTVG010000343.1 GCA_018224645.1 Cyclobacteriaceae bacterium | reverse complement strand
GAGGTCTGTGAGCGCCAGCTTAAAACGTTCGTTACGGAGATATTCCTTTTGTATTTTATCAAGGTTATATTGCTCCCATAACCAGGCGTTGATTTCCTTGAATTTCAGCACGAAATCAAGCGCGGAAAATTTACCTGCCCGGCCGAGGTGAAAATGATCATATACTTCCATAAGCGCCTCAGTCGAATTCCTCTCAAAATCCCATAGGGTATGATCCAGGTCAAACAGGATATGATTATATTTTTTCACAATTGCAGGTATTCAGGATTAACGGTCAGGCGACCAGATTGTTTTTCACAAGCCTGTATTTTGCAAGTTCCTGATTGTCAAAAAGGGAGTCAAATTCCTCGATATCATCGGATAAAAGATGATCCTTACTGAAATATTCCATCAATACTTTAACAAGGTCTGTTACTTCTTCCTTGATGGAATAAAAAACCCATTGATCAACTTTTCTTGGTACGACGATGCCGGCATTGCGAAGGTAAGAAATATGCCTGGAAGTTTTGGCCTGCGTATACCCCAGGATAAGTTCCAGATCGGAGATACACATTTCATTTCTGTGGAACATGAGGTTCAGTATACGGATACGTGGTTCTTCAGCCAGGGCCTTGAATACCTGTACACCAAAATTCAGGGAAAAATTCTTTAACCTCATCCGGGAAATTGTTGTTATTCCAAATATAATTTTTTAGCGTGTAAGAACCAGTGATAAACATTTAATTGTTAAAGAATATTTAAATTTGTAGAATTGTACCATGTATAAAAGCGGAAAATTTGCGGTTCTATAATATAAATATCCCTAAATGGGGCGTTTCATGGATCATCCTGATCTTCATTTTTGTCCTTCCCGATGATGGGATGTCACAGGGGGGACGCCTGCAGATCATCCAGCTTTCGGGAGTCGTATTACAGCCGGACAGTGCAGGCGGTGTACCGGGAGTTCATGTGTATGTCCCTAAGGCAGGAAGAGGAACAACCACCAACCAGTTCGGTTATTTTTCCTTGCCTACCCTTGCCGGGGATAGCATCGTGATCAGTGCCGTTGGATTCAGAAAGCAGCATTATATCGTACCGGACCTCGATGAAGATGCCATCACCCTGCTGATCCCGCTGGAAGAGGATACGATTTTGTTGCCTGAAATAGAAATATTTCCTTATCCCACCGAAGAATTGCTGAAAGAGGCCATTCTGGCGATGCGTCTGCCAAACCAGGCTGATTATGATGCCATAAATCAGAACCTGAATGAAAATACAATGGCGGAAATGTTCAGGTCGATGCCGATGGATGGCAGCATGAATTATAAATACTATATGAACCAGAAATTAACCTATATGCACGATGGTTATGGCCCCCGGTACAATCCATTGCTCAACCCATTTGCCTGGGCCGAATTTTTTAAATCCCTGAAACGGGGAGACCTGAAGCAGAAATAATTTTTTGACCACACGGGTGAATTTGCCAGCCTGAAACAATTAACCATTTATTCATTCGTTTTTTATGTGATCATTGGAGAAAAATTTAGTGATGAATAAAATTGCAGCCTTATTTTTGTTTGCAGTCATTATGTTCAGCGGGTGTGGTAAGGAAGACGTGCAATACGCAGATCCGATATCGGGTAAATGGAAGGCTCGTTGGGAATTGATGAATCCGGTCATGCACGATTTCTTTCAAGACGAACAACGGATCATGGACGGCGAAGTATTCTTTTATATGAATCAGGCAAAAATCCGCGCTTTTGGCTTTGAAGGCTGTGCTTTTAAAACCGATACCTCAGAAAATATTCTCCATTTCAAAAAAGAAAACGGTATGCTAAAGCTGATCGATTCCGATGATGATGTGATCTTCTCCTATCTGATTGCCAATGAAAGTGATGATCTGCTGAAACTTTTATTGATGGAAGACATAAGCCTCACGCTTACCCGGTAAAATAAGTAAAAATCATGCCATTACCTTCAGATTTAATCTTCATGCCATCACCCGGTGTGTTGGCATGAAGATTAAATCTGTATTTTATCGAGATTGATAAATTCAATTTTATTATCGGCTCCCAGGTCGATGCCCACAATGCCGTTTCTGTTTATATGCCCGGCAAGGATCTCCCGGGATAACTCATTTAATATTTCCCGCTGAAAAACCCGTTTCAAGGGCCTGGCACCGAATTGCGGATCGAACCCGATCCTGGCAACATAATCAAGAACTTTCGGGGATGCTTCCAGCTTTATCCCGTTTTCCTCCAGACGCTGCTGGATCTGCCTGAATTGGATTTCAACGATTTTCCGTACATCCTTTTTCGACAATGGACGGAACATGATGATATCATCGATCCGGTTCAGAAATTCCGGCCTTACTGATTTTTTCAGCAGGTCAAAAACTTCCTTACGGGTCTGCTCGAAAATTTCATGTTCATTGGCCTCCGTCATTCTGCTGTAATTCTCCTGGATCAGATGGGAACCAATATTGGTGGTCATGATGATGATCGTATTTTTGAAATTGGCCACCCTTCCCTTGTTGTCTGTCAGACGTCCGTCATCCAGGACCTGCAACAGGATGTTGAACACATCAGGGTGTGCTTTTTCAATTTCGTCGAGCAGGATCACGGAATAGGGTTTTCTCCGCACCGCTTCGGTAAGCTGTCCGCCTTCATCATACCCGACATAACCGGGAGGTGCACCAATCAACCGGCTTACGGTATGCCTCTCCTGGTATTCTGACATATCGATCCTTACCATTGAATTTTCATCATTGAACAGGAATTCGGCGAGGGATTTTGCCAGCTCTGTTTTTCCAACGCCGGTTGTCCCGAAGAAAATAAATGAGCCGATCGGTCTTTTGGGATCCTGCAAACCGGCTCGGCTTCTTCTGACGGCATCAGCCAATGCGTGGATGGCTTCCTCCTGGCCTGCCACACGTTTCCCCAGCTCTTTTTCAAGGAACAGCAATTTATCCCTTTCACGCTGCAGCATTTTGGCAACGGGAATTCCAGTCCATTTTGCCACCACCTCCGCAATGTCCTCTGCATCGACCTCCTCCTTTAACAGGGGCGAGTCTTCCCGTTTTTGTTCCATCTTCTTTTTAAGCTCCTCCAGTTTTTTTTCGCTTTCAACGATTTTCCCGTATCGTATTTCAGCTACCTTCCCGTAATCCCCGGCTCTTTCTGCCTGTTCGGCCTCGAATTTAAACCTGTCGATATTTTCTTTCTCTTCCCTGATTCCCCGGATGAGCTCCTTTTCATTTTCCCATTTTGCTTTGAGGGTATTCCTTTTTTCCGAGAGATCGGAGATCTGCCTGGTCAGTTCACTCTCTTTTGTTTTATTTTTTTCCCTCCGTATTGCTTCACGCTCAATCTCCAGCTGCATGATCTTGCGCTGTAGTTCATCCAGTTCCTCCGGAAGGGAATCGATTTCGATCCTTAATTTTGAAGCCGCCTCATCCATCAGGTCAATGGCTTTATCCGGCAGATAACGGTCTGATATATAGCGGTTGCTCAGTTCAACGGCGGCAATGGCCGCATCATCCTTGATCCTTACCCCATGATGTACTTCATATTTTTCCTTGATCCCACGGAGGATCGAAATTGAATCCTGTACCGTCGGTTCGTCAATCATAACCGCCTGGAACCTCCGTTCAAGCGCTTTATCCTTTTCGATGTATTTCTGGTATTCCTTCAGCGTGGTTGCCCCGATTGCATGTAATTCCCCCCTGGAAAGGGCAGGTTTTAAAAGGTTTGCAGCATCCATGGCACCTTCACCCGCTCCTGCACCGATCAACGTGTGTATTTCATCGATAAAAAGGATGATCTCTCCTTCCGAATCGGTTACTTCCTTGATCACAGCTTTCAGCCGCTCCTCAAATTCACCCTTGTATTTGGCTCCGGCGATCAGTAATCCCATGTCAAGGGAGATAATGGTTCTGGTTTTAAGGTTTTCCGGTACATCCCCGTCAACGATCCGCTGCGCCATCCCCTCAACGATCGCCGTTTTCCCAACCCCTGGTTCTCCCAGCAGGATAGGATTGTTCTTAGTTCGCCGTGATAAAATCTGAAGAACACGCCGGATTTCTTCATCTCTCCCGATAACCGGGTCAATCTTTCCGGAAGCTGCAAGTTCATTGAGGTTTCTGGAATATCGCTCAAGTGACCTGTATTTTCCTTCTGCATTCGGATCCTTCACTTTATCCCCGCCCCGCAGTTCCTCTATGGCCTGCCTGAGGGTTTTTTCATTGATGCCGCACTCCTTAAGCAATGAAGCGACCTGCTCCTTTCCGGCCAGCATGGCCCATAGGATATGTTCAATAGCGATAAATTCATCCTTGAGCTCCTTGCTGATCTTTTCCGCTTTCTGTAATGTCTGATTGGCATCCCCTGATAAATAGGGTTGGGAACCGGATACTTTCGGATAACTGCTTAATATTTCCTCGAGTTTTGTCCCGAGATGCGACCTGTTAATGCTTAATTTATTGAATATAAAGGAGACTACATTGTCATCGGCATGCATTATCCCTTTCAGCAGATGTCCTGGCTCAATGGCCTGGTTACCTGCACTGGTGGCAATGGACACTGCCTCCTGAATGGCTTCCTGTGATTTAATGGTATATTTATCGAAATTCATATGATTTCCGGTTTAGAAATTTTTAAAATCCTGAAACTTAAATCAAATATGAAACCAAGCGGTTTATAAGCCTGAAATGCGCCATTTTGTCGGTTATTAAAGGAAAATATTGTTAAAAAAGACAAAATGGCCGGCCTTTTAAGGAAATGGATTAAGAATATATGCTTCGAAATGGATTAAGAATATATACTTCAATGATAAAATTCTTTCAGGATTTTAATGAAAGCGCATGCACATATGCCTGATCATAATAATTGATAAGATTATTCCAGTCAAAATGTACCGAATTATGTTCAGCCTTATACCGCAATTCAATCCTTTCGCGCCGTTTTAATCTGGTGAAATGAAGCATCTGATTGGCCAGCTGATTGGCCGCTTTGTCGAAATTCTGTGATTTATTGTTCACGATAAAAATGGCCTTACGGTTCACTGGATTCAAATGGTTCAGGGCATAATCTCCAAAACCCGAAAGATTACTTGTTATGGCCGGTACTGCCCGGGCAAGGGATTCAAGCGGTGTATATCCCCATGGTTCATATAAACTGGGGAAAATCCCGAGGTGACATCCGCGAACAAACTGATCATATTCCATCCGGAACAGGGGACTTGTCGAAGTTATAAAATCCGGATGATAGACCACCTTCACCTTATCATGCGGATGATTGACCAGGTTGGTGGACCGGAGGAAATTCAAGAGGGGATCCTCCACATCATTGATCATATGATGTGTGACAATGCTGGGAAGGGAAGATTTTTTAAATGACTGCAGGGTTCTCCGGTAACGCAACCGCCAGTAGTCCTCAACGAACTCATTCAGTTGAGGTAAACGGTGATCCTTGCTCATGGCAGCTGCATAAAACAGCCGCTCACCAATCTGCTCCTTGATATTATAGATCGAATTTCTCAGTTCTTCCAGTAATGCTACCGAATTCAATTCTTCTGCATTGATATGGTGGAAAGGCTGTCTGGTGATGAAAAACATCACAATGGTGATATTATCGCCCGCCTGTTGCAGCTTCCAGTTCAACCTTGACAAAGCTTCGATCGTCAGATCGAATCCCTTATTACGGTATTCAAATCTTCCCGATGTATAAAAATAGATGGTATTGTCAAGATCGAAGGTGTAGCTGGGGAAAAAATGGGCCATCACGAACTGATGGATCTTGGTCTTATAGGTCTGGTGCAGGTTCTGGAATTCATGCAATGCAGTAAATCGCCTGATATTGATCCCGTTGGGAAGTATATGATCCGTCTTTCTGCCCAGCAGGTATTCGCATTCCCTGCCGGTGATATCACTCACGGTGGTAAAAACATGGGATCCATGGGCTGCCGCACGTTCAATTTTTACGGAAGCTTCTATGTTGAAATGGATGGCCTCCCTGTTCCAGTCGTAAAACGGAAGATGATTGTAGAATTCAGGATCATTCATCGCCAGATACCTGCCCAGCAGGGTGGCATGGGTTGTGAAAATGGTGGTTACATTCATTTTTTCCCGTCTGATCTCGGGAATGGTTGTTCCTGCCATCCACTCATGAAAATGGCCAAGGATACTTTTTGGGGTAATTTTTCCAGCGGAAAGATGGGCAAAAAATATTTTAACAAGGTATCCGAATGCAATTACTTTATTCAGCAGGTCATCCTCCCCGGGTAAGGCAATGCCATGATGATCCCATAGTGCATACTTGATGGATCCCAGGCGATCATATACGCTGAACGGATTGAGCAACACCGTATTCGGGCGGCCGGTGACAAGCCATTTCCCATACCTGGCATCGAATCCCTGTTCCTTCATTTTTTTAACGGTACGGTAGAAGGGATCCGAAGGATCTTCAATCTCTTCGAATTCAGTGATGGCGTACTGATGAATATAAGGACCAAGAACACAATAATTATCACCCCATTTATTGACCTGGGTTGGTGATTTTGAACGGATAACGGTGTATATCCCACCTACCTGGTTACATACTTCCCATGCAACTTCGACAAGTAATGTATTGAATATATTTTTTTTGGTCAGTCTATAAATTTTCAGTTTAGCCCCGGGGGATTGGACTTTGCTCTCCATGGTTTTAAGCGGTGAAATTGATAAAAAGTAATTATTCGCTGATAAAGTAGTTAAAAAATTATAATAACTGAAAGTAAATTATTTTTTTTTGGGATTTTTATGCTGCCGGAATATTTTCTTCCAGGAAGGGAGTAACGCGGGTACCTGCCCTTTATACCTTATATATTTCTCTCCGAATTCGATGACGAGTTTTTTTTCTTCAAAATAAATCCCGGTGATAAAGTAAAGGACGAGGATCATTCCCATGATTAGGTTTGTCAGGGAAGGTGCGAATATCAGATAGCCAAGGATTGCCAGGATGGATCCGCTGTACAGGGGATGCCTTACGAATGACAACATGCCTTCCTGTTGCATGGATTGTCCGTTGTTTTCGCCTTTCATTTGCCTCATCCCTATAAATTCATGG
>JAGTVG010000342.1 GCA_018224645.1 Cyclobacteriaceae bacterium | reverse complement strand
TGTTCCTGAAAATGATTTCCGCACGGCCATCCTATTCGGCTTCATTTTTTTCTGCCTGTTTTACCTTTCGCTCATCAACCATAAAATTTTCTATAAAAAGAAATTTCAGTTTGAAGACATCCTCTTCCTGATCGCCAATTCTTTTATTTTTTATGGCACAGGTTATTTTTCCCTGTCCGGTTACCTGTCTGCAGAAAAATATACCGGTCTTTTTACGCTTGGAAATGCTGCCATTCACCTTGCCGTAACCGGATATTTATATAAAAAACAGCATCCGGACAAGAATCTCCGGCAGTTTGTGAGCGGGCTTGCGCTTGTCTTTTTTACCATCACTATCCCTGTGGAATTCGATGCCAGCTGGGTTACGCTTTTCTGGTTTCTGGAGGCCATGATCCTGTTTTACATCGGCAGATCAAAAAAAGTTTCTTTTTATGAATATTTTTCATATCTCATACTTGTACTGGGTTTTTACAGTCTGCTGGACGATTGGTCCGCAGCTTATGCATCCTATCATGCGGGGAGTCCGGAGTCACGGCTCATTCCCTTCCTGAATGTGTTTTTTATGACTGGTCTCATTGCCATGGCTTCCACGGCTTCAATGAATTATATCCATTTCTGGAGCCACACCGGTGAGGTCCCGGTAAAAGATCCGACGCTGAAGACCATGTTAAATTATGGAATGGCAGGGATCCTTATATTTATCAGTTATTATGTTTTCCGGAACGAGATCGCGATTTACTGGAACCAGCTTTATATTGATTCTGAAACCCAAGTTCCGGTTGCATTAAATTCGGAAAGTACCTATCTCCTGAGGAATCCTGATATCAGGTTATTTAAAATTTTGTGGATCCTGATCTATTCCATGATCTTCAGCGCCGGATTGACCCTTCTGAATGCCAGGGTATTCAAAATCGAAGGCCTGGCAATTCCGCTCATTTTAATCAATTCGGCCGGCATCCTGGTGTTCCTGTTGCAGGGGTTGTATGTAATGGGTGAACTCCGGGAAAATTACCTTGACCCGGATTTTATGTGGAAATTTAATCCGGGAAAATGGAATATCGGTATCCGGTATGTAGGGTTAATCACGGTGGCAGGTCTGATCATATTGAATGACTGGTACACCAGGAAGAATACTGATGAAAAAAGAATGCTGATGGCTGCCGAACTGTTTACATCTTTTGCAGTTTTATGGGTCCTGACAAGCGAACTGGTTCACTGGCAGGATATGGCCGGGGTTGGAGGATCCTATAAGATCGGAATCAGTATTCTCTGGGGAGTTTTTTCCCTGATGATGGTGATCATCGGGATCTGGAAAAGGAAGAAATATCTCCGTATCGGGGCCATTGTACTTTTTGGAATTACACTGATCAAACTCTTTTTCTATGATCTTACGGATCTGGATACAATCGCAAGGACAATCGTATTCATTTCGCTGGGCATTCTGCTGCTGATCATATCGTTTTTGTACAATAAATATAACCGGGTACTGTTTGACTGATGGGGCTGGCGCATATATATTTCGAAAACATTACCGGAATGATTTTGCGGGTAGAACGCGGTGATTTTCAGGGAAACATTGTTTTTATATTTAACTGGATACAAGATAAATTCTACATTTTTTAAAGAAGTTTTTTTGCTGGCATGCTTATTCATGTTTTCATGTGACGGTAAACAGGAGCAGCGTCCGAATATCCTGATCTTTTTTTCCGATGAACTCAGTCCCGAATACCTGGGCGCGTATGGCGGGAATATACCAACCCCTAATCTTGACCGGCTGGCATCCGGAGGAATCCGCTTTGAAAATGCCTATGTGGCCGCATCAATGTGCACACCCAGCCGGTTTGCCCTGATGACGGGAAAATTCCCGGGCCGGTGCATTCATCCGGATTTTATGAAAGCCTATCCCGCGGATGAACCCTAAGAACAGGATAACCTTGCCTATCAGGCAGAATTCAGGCAAAAACTCATGGAGATGCAGGGTTTGCTGAAGGCTCTTTTATCCACATTCATGCATTCTTATCTCCTGGAAGATACATCCTTCATGCGGACAGAACAATACATGGACCTGGCTGCAGGATCAGGCGCTGTCGGCACCGATTATATTCCATGGCTCAGCCGGGACCATGGGAGGATAATCTGGCCTCCGGAGGGTGATGATTGATTATTGAATGAGTGATTGAGTGAATGAGTGATTTATGAACAGTCGCCCGGTTCCTCGGTTTTAAGCCAGGCCACCCGGGTGAGTGAATGCTGAAGTCGGAAATTAACTATTGCTGAGGGCAAATAGCTTAAAACCGAAAGTAATTTTACGAATTAAGCCTGGCCTCCCGAATAACTGGTCATCGTAGAAAGCGTGGTCATCCTGCCGGAATCCCGGTTAACAGATTTACCGGATTCCAATTTTTACAATATCTAAAAACCGGCCGTTTTTTTATTCCGGGAATTGAAGAAATGATATACATCATGTTTTCTTATAAAATAATCTTAAATATTTGTGTGAACCACCCTGAATTTTTATATCAGATTAGGGGAAATGTATTTAAAATCAGTCTTTAATGGTAAAGGATAAACTATCAGTCTTTCCACATTTTTCAGGCAAAAGACAGCAATATATTTTTTTATTTTACATGAAGAAGGTGATTGGATTTTTTAAATGCGGGAAACTTCCTCAACCCATACCTATTGTTTGGGCAATGATATTTCTGCTTACTGCCTGTAATTCCGGTAATGAGAATACCTTGAATACCACTGCTGACCCTGCCAGCCTTCCTGATCCGGGGGATGATTATTACCTCGACATCACGCATTACGCCGGAATTAACTTCAGACATAGCATCGGGGATCACCATCTCAGCAACCTCGTGGAATCTGTAGGGGGTGGGGCCGCCTTCATCGATTTCGACCAGGATGGTTTTCTCGATCTGTATGTTGTTAACGGAGCCCATGTCAAAGGTCTGAGTGAGGAGGGCGAGGAGCTTGATTATACACCCATTAACCAGCTTTTCCGGAATCAGGGGAACGGGACCTTTTCCGATGTCACAAAAAAATCAAGGACCGGGGATGCCGGGTATGGAATGGGTGTCACTGTCGCTGATTATGACAATGACGGTTTTCCTGATATCTACGTCAGCAATTATGGACCGAATATTTTGTATCATAATAACGGGAACGAAACTTTTACAGATGTTAGCGTGGAAGCCGGTGTTTCAGGAAATGAATGCAGTGTCGGTGCCGTGTGGCTTGATTTTGATAACGACGGATACCTCGATCTCTATGTGGGCAATTATATCAATTTTAATCCCGATTATAATTATTACTATGCGCCCGATGGGTTCCCTGGTCCCATGGCCTATGACGGTCAGCCCGACCGCCTTTACCGGAACTTGGCTGATGGGACCTTTAAGGATGTAACGGAGCCCATGGGGTTATATAACCCGGAAGGCAGGGCCATGGGGGTCGGTTCGGCCGATTTTAACGAAGATGGCTGGATGGATATTTATGTAGCCAACGACCATATGGTGAATTTCCTTTATGAAAATGTTGAAGGAAAAATGTTCAGAGATGTTGGAGTACCTTCCGGAACGGCTTTCAACCAGGTCGGTGAAGCCACCATCAGCATGGCAGTTGATTTCGCTGATTTTAATGGGGATGGCACATTGGATCTGTTTGTTTCAGATGATGGCTATTGTTCGCTTTTTGCCAATCAGGGCGACGGCGTGTTCAGTGAAATGTCCTATCATGCAGGAATCGCCTCTGCCAGCGGGCAGCATGTCGGATGGTCTACCGCTTTTATTGACTATGATAACGATGGGGATAAGGATATTTTTAAAGTGAATGGCGAGTTGAAACATCTTTATGGACAGGAGGACCAGCTGTTTGAGAATGACGGGAAGGGCAGTTTTACGGATGTTTCAGTCGAACGCGGACAGCATTTTCAGGAAGAAAGGGTAAGCCGGGGAGCATGCTTCGGTGATTATGACAATGACGGGGATACCGATGTTTACATTGTCAACCTGAACGATGAAGGTATTCTTTTAAGAAATGACCATGGCAACCGGAATAACTGGCTTATTGTACAGCTGATCGGAAAAAAAAGTAACCGGGATGCCATCGGGGCAAGAGTAAAACTGACTGCCGGAGGCATTACGCAGGCTACACAGAAAAAGGGGGGAAGCGGCTATTTATCCCAGAACGATCCACGGCTTCATTTTGGTCTTGGGACAGCTGAAATGGCTGATAAAATGATAATATACTGGCCTTCGGGGAGGGAACAGGTGCTTGAGCATATAAAGGCCGGTCAGATATTCACAATAACGGAACCTGATTGAGAAAACCATGAACCTGAGAAAAAAAACTGGTGCGGCTCTGATTTTCATCCTGGTCCTGATATCCGGAATTTTCTGGTTCAGTCCTGAACAGCCATTAAAGGAAGGAATGCTGATAGTAACTGCGGTACCTTCAGGGATCGATCTGCATCAGGACGACATGGGTTACGACAGGCGGTATATACCGGAAGCACAAATCATTGCGGTTGATATTCAAAGCCCGCAAAAAGAAACCATTCTTCTGACTGATGGATTTTATTCGGCACGTTCTCCGGAGGTATCCTTTAACGGAAGGGAAATGGTGTTCTCCGGTCAGAAAGAAATGAATGACACATGGCAGATCTACGTTAAAGATCTGGCAACCTTACAGGTCAGACAGATCACCCATTGCCCGGTTAATTGTACCGATCCTGCCTGGCTGCCGGATGGAAGAATTGCTTTTTCAAGATTCAGCGAAGAGGATGCAACCGGGCAGGTTCATGTACTCTATGCCTGTTTTCCGGATGGATCCTCAAAAGAAAGATTGACCTATCATCCAAATTCTGACATATCCTCATCCGTAACCCATGACGGCAGGATCCTCGTTCTCAGTGAACAGAAATATCCCTCCACCGGTCAGATGCAAATTCTGGCTTTGCGTGTTGACGGTACAAAATCAGAACTTTACTATAAAAGTGAAAATGGCGGTATTCCATGCAGCCGGGGATGGGAATCGGCGGATGGGAGGATCTTTTTTATTGAAAAACAGGAGGGGAAATCGGGTCGGCGCAAACTGGTATCAGTCGATCACGGGCATCCGTTGAGCTCCCGGGAGGACCTTTCATTGAATGAAAAGGGATCCTTTTTTTCTGTTTTCCCGATTTCCGGCAAGGAGTTATGCCTTTCCTACCGGTCTGAAAACCAATCCACCTATGGATTGTATTTGTTTGATACTGAAAATAAGAATATTCGGGATGAATTATATATAAATCCGGAATTTCATCTGATAGAGCCTGTAATCGTCCGGGAGCGGAAAGTACCGATGAAACTTCCCCCCGTCGTGGACAGTTCCGCCACAAAGGGTACGTTACTCTGTCATGATTCGGACCTTTCCATGATCAATGCAGAGGAGGTTACACCGGAGGAAAATAAAACCCATAAAGTACAGGTATTGGGGCTCGATGGAATGCTGGGTGAAGTAAAAGTGGAGGAAGATGGTTCATTTTATGTTGAAATTGATGCGGATATGCCTGTAAGGTTTCTGACGCTGAACAGTAAAGGGGAAATTCTGAGAGGTCCTTCCGCATGGGTATGGGTGAGACCTAATGAAAGGCGCAGCTGTATCGGATGTCATGAGGACAGGGAACTTGCCCCTGAAAACAGGGTGCCGGATGCTTTGTACAGCGGCATGGTTTCATTACCGGACGGTGCAAAAGTTGAACCCATTGTTTTATCTGAAAAATATATTAAATAAATTATGAGTAAACCGGTACGCTGGATCATTTTTTTAGGAATGCCATTGGTGACGCTGTGGACCGTTGTGTATCTCGGATATCAATGGGGGCTTGAACATGCGCAGTTTATGACCGGGGGCACCCCGCATCCTGTTAATTGTTTTTCATGCCACCTGTATCTGGACCAGGACAACCAGACAGCAAAATTACTGGAAAAACCATATATTTCCCCTTTTAAAATAAAGGTTTCACCCGATGGGAGATCCCTGTATGTAACCGGCCATGAGAGCAATGAATTTCTGATCGTTGATCTGGAAACCGGGAAAGTCAAATCCAAAATCCCTGTGGGTATCTGGCCGCACAGCATCGCCCTCACCAAGGATGGTTCGACTGCTTTCGTGAGCAATCACTGGTCAGAAAATATATCGGTGATCGATCTTGACATGGAAAAAGTCATTGATACACTGCAGGTGGGGACAGGTCCCGCTGGCCTT
>JAGTVG010000341.1 GCA_018224645.1 Cyclobacteriaceae bacterium | reverse complement strand
TTCCACCATAAATCCAGGGTTACTTTTTCATTTTCCTGACCTATTAAAGATCAGAGATCAAAGTGCAGTATGACAGGATTTACTAATTTTTTGACCAGGATATGTTTATATGTGTTGTGCACATTGTTGCCCTTCCTTCATGTAAATTTATCCGCACAGTCGATCACCTCCCTCAATCATAACCTGGATGATCAGAGCATCATTGTTTTTATGGTCTCGGATGAGATCACCTCGGCCCCGAATTATAATGGATTTACCATTGACATCGATGGAACACCGGCCACCTTCCAGAACGCGGCTCCTGTACAGATTGCACCGCTGACCTGGACCGTAAACCTGGATCAGACCATCATGCCCGGTGAGACGGTTGAGTTCCGCTATCATGCACCCTCCGGCAGCGTAATGACTTCGGCCGGGGCATTGACCTCCGAGCCGCTCACCACCGTTCTCAATACAAGAACCTTTCAGTGCACCGATTTTACCAACTCGGGCCAGTTTAACGTGTTCATCAGCGGAATATGTACGCCTATCGATAAGATACAGCAGTACCAGGGTCTCATGAAACTGGCCATGGCCAACAGCGTGAATTTCGACCCGGCGAAGCTGCTGGTCCGGTTCGACTGGAATGACGAGGCCGGAAACTATGATTTTGTGCCGCTTTCCTCCACCTCCGCCGATCCGATTATCGGTTTTGAATTCAGGGCCCAGGAAGGTCACACGTATCCAAAGGAAAATCCATGCGGCTATTTTGTTACCATGACCCCTGGTTATGACGCAAACGGTGATGGCGACCTGGATGATCCCGGTGATTTTATCTGCGCAAAAGGGATGAATGATGACGTGGTTGCGGAAGAATCAATTCCTTTCCCTGCATGGGAAACGGATGAAGAAAACACCGGTTCGGTGCAGATCGATCCGATACAGATCGATCATTGCATTAACGTGCCGATGGATACCCTTTTTCACGATGCCACCGATTACAACTGCCGGATCGCTGCCCTGGATAACCCGCCGATCGTCGACGATACCTCCTATGCCAACCTGAGAAGAAGATATGTACGGATTACCTACGGGACCAATGCCGGACGGAAGATCCCGAATATTTATGTAAACGGGGTTAAGGTGACGGACCAGAATGGTAATTTTTTGCCGGTGGTCGTCCCGAACTTTTTCGGCGGGTATGAAGATCCTGCCGGGGCCATCATGATCCCGAGGACCTATCCATTTACTGAACAGATACTGTTGGAGTCGCTACACATCACCATGCCCAATCCGGGTTATGAACAGATCGGGGATGTGTTCGAGATCACGCTTGAGAACTGGAATGTCTGTAATCCCTATGCTGCCGGTCCCGGATCGTATACCAATTCCATTCAGCGGACGGCCAGAATCGTCATAGTAGGTTCCGAAGACCCCACAGGTCCTGTGAACGGGGAATATTGCGACGGGGAAGCTGTTCCCTCCATCAGGGTCAATGACAATCCATGGGGATCGGGCAATTACGTGGTATGGTACGATGATTTTGACCCGTTCGATCCGGCTGTGGGTACCCAGCTGTATACAAGCTATCCGGGACAGAGCGGTGTGCTTCACCCTCCCGATACGATCACGCCGGGAACAACGGTGTCCTACTGGGCTGCCTATGAAGGGGACTGCCCGTCGGAAAACCGGATCGAGGTCACGCTTACAAAACATCCAAAACCCGTTGGGATTGATGTCCCGGCAGGTACCTACATCATCTGTTCGGAAGATCCGGTAAACATCAATCCGCAATTGTACACCGACATGCCGGGATCCTCCTTTACCTGGTCGGGAAATAACGGGACCAGCGGAACAGGCCATATTGTGGATACACCCCCGAATACCTCGAACAACGAAATCAACATAACCTATACGGTCATTCCAACAGGACCGCCTCCGGCATCCTGCCCGGGTGATCCTTTTACCATCGTGGTGACGGTCCAGCCCAAACCCATCGTGACCCCTGGCCTTAACCAGCTCGTCTGCAGCGGGGATGCTGCCAGCCTGGTTCTGACTTTTAACAACAGCCTTACCGGAGGAGCGACATTTTTCTGGAATTCACCGCCGGTAACCACCGGTGGGATGGCTCCGGGTCCTGCACGGCCCGATCCGGGCAGCGGGTCACCGATCACCGATCTTTATATCAATCCGACAGCATCGAATCAGACGGCAACCTATATGGTCACCGGCGTGAGTACCGCTTCAGGATGTTATGGCGACCCGGAATCGGTAGTCATCACCGTCGTGCCGGATTTTACGCCGAGCAATGATATGGCGATTGCAGACAATACATTGTGTTATAATGATGATCCGGGGGTTATCTCCGGATCGGCGCCGGTTGGCGGTACAGGTGTATATACCTACCAGTGGCAATCTTCACCGGATGCAGGCGTCTGGACAGATATTGCCGGAGCGACAGGAGCCTCCTATAATCCAGGGCCGGTTACGGCAGACATTTTTTTCAGGAGGCTGGAATTTTCCGGTCCTTGTCTTGGGATCTCCAACGAAGTTTTTCTGGATGTCACTCCGGAACTTTTTGCCGGTGTGATCAGTCCTGACCAGGTGATCTGTTTCGGGGATACGCCCAATGATATTACGGGTACACTGGCTTCCGGAGGGGAGGGAACCGGTACCTACAGTTATCAATGGCAGCATTCACCTGACAACAGCACCTGGTCGGACCTGGTCAACGGCGACGTGAACTACGGGGCGCCGGTTAATGTGACCGCCCCGACCCTTTCATTCTCAGGCCAGCTTCCGGCTTCCACTTATTTCAGACGGGTGGATGAATCCGGTGAATGTATTGCCTATACGAATGACGTCTTCATTCAGTCGGCACTGGCAGCCCCGCCCAAGCCGGTCATCGATATCGGTATGGCCGACCTCTGTGAAGGGTCCATGGATATCACCTACGGGATTTCAACACCGGATCCGCTTGACGATCCCAACGGGTATACCTGGAATTATGATGATGGGCTGCCTGTAACGACTTTCAACCAGATGCGCACAATGGATTATGATTTTCCGTCCAGCGGAATTGTATACATTACAGTCACCGCTTCGAACGGTTGCGGAAACGGCCCGGTATCGGATCCCTTTGTGGTTACGGTCTATCAGCAGCCGGTTGCGGATGCCGGAGGACCGGTGGCCCCCGATCAATGCGGGCCGGATTTCATGTTCAATGCCACACCAAGCGTGGGCACCGGCAGCTGGACACTTCATTCAGGGCCAGGCCTGGTGACAAGCTGGGGGGCGGGGCAGGACCAGCCCGATGCAGACATAACGGTAAGTATTTACGGGACCTATTCCTTTGTCTGGACGGAAACGAATGGTCCGTGTATGGATTCGGATACCCTTTCCGTTACTTTCTGGGAACAACCGGCAGCCTCTGTGGCGGGGAATGCCGATGTCTGCAACATGCTTACCCATGCCTTAAGTGCCACACCGTACAGTTACCTGGGTCCGCCCAATGTAAGATCCACATCCCGGACCTGGACCCTCGAATCGGCCCCTCCGGGTGGAGCCATCGTGACGCTTCTGCCGGATGCCGGTGATCCTAACCCCACGGTTACGGTAAATCAATATGGCAATGACATTCCTTATGTATTCAGGTGGACAGAAACCAATGGGAGCTGTTCAGATTTTGGTGAAATCATGGTCTATTTCCGGGAACAGCCCGTGGCTGATGCCGGACCTGATGATGAAATATGTGGTGTGAGTTATGATCTCGCCGCCAACGATCCGGCGGTGGGAACGGGTACCTGGTCGGTGGTCAGCCAGCCTGCGGGATCGACAGTGGAATTTGGTACAGGGAATAGTGAGGTCAATGATTACGATGCCACGGCCGCTGTGGATGTTTTTGGTATCTATGAATTTCAGTGGACGGTAAACAACGGTCCGTGTATGGTGGCCGATATCGTTCAGGTCTTTTTCCATGAACCCGCGGTGGTAACCACCGGACCGGACCAGGTAATTGCAGAAGGAGCGGTAACCGCACCCCTTGGCGGATCGGTTACCGGGGGAGCAACCACAGGCAGCTGGGCAGTCGTCTCGGGAATTCCGGGCGGCTCATTCCTGCCGAATTTCTCTGATCTGAATGCCGTTTTCGACCCAAGTGCCCTGCAGGATGCAGACGGCTGGGTCATTCTGCGGTTAACATCCGCCGATCCGCCGGGTATCTGCCCCGCGGCCTGGGCTGATGTAAATATCGCCATCAGCGAAATGCCGGCCGTGATGATCACGAGTCCGGCTGACGGTGCGCAATTTTGTGCAGATGAGGCCATTGACCTGGCAGGGGAATACAGCGGGTCAGCAACCGAGGCCACCTGGACCTCCGGCGGGACCGGCACTTTCTCACAGGGTTATTTTAATACAACCCCATTCACGACAGTTTATACACCCAGTGCCGCCGATACGGCTGCCGGAATGGTCACCATTTCGCTCACTTCCAATGATCCGGATGGTGCCGGACCCGCGACAGCAGCTTCCATGAGCATCGATGTGATTCTGAAGGCCATTCCCATCACCTCACCCATTTCGGGTCCGCAGCAGGTATGTGTGGGCACAGGTCCATTCCTTTACCGGGTGGATGGAACATCCGGATCACCGTTATCGACCTATTCCTGGAGCATCACGCCATTGAACGGCAATGAACCGGTACTGAGCCAGGCCGGCAATGTATCCGTCCTTGAATTCGGACCGGCGCCGTGGTCGGGAACGATCTCCGTAGTGGAAACCACACTCGGCTGCAGCACTTCCCCTGTCTCACTGGATGTCGCTTCAGTGGGTATCCCTGTTGCAGCTGCCGGACCTGATCTGACCGTCTGCAGTGGTATCCCCGCGATGCTGGGCGGCATTCCTTCCGCAACCGGCGGATCCGGTACCTATATTTTTGAATGGACTCCGGATATTGATATCAATGATCCCGATGTGGCCAATCCCACCGTGGTTCGTTCCAATACCACCGGCAGCCAGCTTTCGCGGAATTACCGGCTGGTGGTTACCGACGCCATTACAGGATGCGTATCCCTGCCTGAGGAGGTGACGGTGCGCACAGATCCGAAACCAATGCTGGCACCGGATCTCAACAATACCGTATGCAGTCAGACTGCCTCCGGTATCGTCCTGAATACCAGTGGAAGTTCCATCCCTGCAGCTTCGTACAACATATTGCTGAACGGACAGGATGCTGGGCTTACCGGAACACCCACAACCGGTACAGGCTTGTTGAATACAGCAATACAAAATGATATTTTCACGAACCGTACCACCATCAATCAGGTGGTGATCTACGATGTGATACCGGTCAGTGCACCTGCCGACGGCGGATGCTGGGGGGATGTAACACCGGTAAGGCTTACCGTGCGCCCCGAGCCAATCCTGGATCCGGATCTGGGCAATACGGTCTGCAGTGAAGAACCGGTCAACATCATCCTTGCCGTGACACCTGTCTCCACGCCTGCCTTATTGTACGAGGTGAGCCTTAACGACCAGGATCCTGATCTGATTGGCATACCCACTACAGGTACAGGATTGGCGAGCATCATTCAGAATGACAGTTACAGGAATGTGATGGCCGGTCCGCTTCAGATGATCTATGACGTCATTCCCATTACTTCCTACGGATGCCGCGGTGAAGCAACTCCGGTAACCGTTACGGTCGACCCACAACCGGTGATGGATCCGGACCTGGATGCCGTGGTCTGTTCAGGAGAACCTTCAGGAATTATTTTTGGTACCAACGGCATTTCCGTGGATGCCGGCCATTACAACATCATTTCGATCACTGTTTCACCCTTTTTGACGCCTGTCAGCGGCAATCTTACACCGGGAAATGGAAGACCGGCCACTGCAGCATCGATGGATGTATTCCATAACACTTCTATCTATCCTGCACAGGTTACCTACCGCGTGCGACCGGTATCGGCATCTTTCTGTACCGGGGATCCGGAAGACATCACATTGACCGTTCTGCCGGAGCCTTTCATGAATCCGGATCTCAGAACTGTCTGCAGCGGGGAACCCACAGGCGTGATTTTATCGACTGCCCCGGTATCCATTGCAGCAGCAAATTATAATCTATTGAGCATTACGGCAGATCCATACCTTATCCCCGGGGCGGGCAATGCTTCAGTGATGAACGGTGCGGCTGCGAATGCTGTTGCCGGTGATATTTTTGTCAATCAGACTAACCTGCCTGGCAATGTGGTGTATGAAGTGGTTCCTGTCAGTGCTGCGGGTTGTTCCGGCGAGCCTGAAAATATCACTATAACGGTGAATCCGGAACCTGTGATGGCTGATCTCGATCACGAGGTTTGCAGTGGAATACCCTCAGGGATCATCCTGGCCACCGAATTGCTGATGCTGCCGGCGGATCATTACCGCATCACGGGCATCACCGTTGACCCTGAACTCATCCCTGATACCGGAAACGGTACCACCGGTGCTCATAAAACCGGCGATGAAATTGCAGGGGATATATTCATCAATCTGACCAGTACGCCAAGGGATGTAGTCTATGAGGTTTATCCTGTGAGCGCTGCGGGTTGTGTGGGATCTCCCGTGATCATAACCTTGACCGTGCGTCCGGAGCCGGTGGTCATACCTGACCTCGATGTAACCATCTGCAGCGGAGATATGACGGGAATTACCCTGGGGACAACCTCTTCATCGGTCAATGCGGCCTCCTATAATATCCCTGACATTACCGCAGATCCCGGACTGGCGCCTTCAGCCATCAATACCATTCCCGGGAACGGACAGCCCGCGGGGGCAATATTCAATGACCAGTTTACAAATACCGGAAATTCACCGCTGTCAGTGACCTATACCATCGTCCCGGTCAGCGCAGCCGGTTGTACCGGCGAACCTGAAATTATCACGGTGACCGTTAATCCCGTTCCGGAAGTGCTGAGTACGGTGACCGCTGAATCGATCTGCAATGGGGAAAATGCCAGATTTACACTGATCACAGATACTTCCCCTGCCGGGAATGTACATTTTGATTATTTTGTAACCGCTTCATCCGCCGTTACCGGATTTACATCACCTGTTTCCGGCCTGACAAATGGTGTTCAGGTTATTCAGGCCCTGCATTCCACCTCCCTGACCCCGGAGCCAGTCATTTATACGGTTACACCTTACTTCAATACCTGTGCGGGGATCCCGATCGAAGTGGTCTATACGGTGAATCCTTCACCCATGGCGGTAATTTCGGGGGGAGGACAGATCTGCCAGGGTGATACGGCATTTTTAACCTTTACCATGAGCGGTGCACCACCGTTCACGCTGACCTACGAAACAAATTACGGGGTCATGACGACGATCAATGATATTGATGATTATATCTATACACTCGGCGTGAGTCCAATGAACGATACAAACTACAGGATCATTTCGATTTATGACGGGAATGGCTCTTCCTGTAACGGGGTATCTTCCGGAATGGCGGATGTATTGGTGCAGGAAACCCCGGTGGCTTCATTCAATGCGGATAAGCTGAGTGGTTGCGCCCCCCTCACGGTTAATTTCGATAATTTTTCAACAGGCAATCTCCAGGGACCGGCAACAGGATATTATTACAGGATCCAGGGTGATCCTGGCCTTGTCAAATTTTCTTCAGACCTGTATACCACCTGGGAATTTGAGAATAACACCTCCAGTGCAATGGTTTATGAAGTTGTATTCATTGCCGAATCTTCCCAGGGCTGTACGGATATGCTTTCCAGGGAAATTACCGTAAACCCCGCGGTCCAGCTGGATATAACATCCAATGACCCGCTGGAAGGCTGTGATGGCCATACCGTATCATTCACCAATAACCAGATCCTTCCCAACGTGATCTATGTATGGGAATGGGGTGATGGGGAATCCAATGATACGACAACTTCTGAAAGTTCCATGGCACATTCATTTTATAACAGTTCAACGATTTCTGCCAAAACCTTCAATGTCAGGATAACGGCCCTGGATCCGGTAACCGGATGTGAAGAATCCATGGTGTTCCCGGTCAGGATTTCTCCAAGTATCATCCTGGATCTTGAAGCCAGTGTGACGGAAGGCTGCGGTCCTTTAACTGTCAGTGCGATCAACAGGTCGGGCGGTGTTCAGGATCATACATGGTATTACAGGGTAAAGGGCACCGGAGAACGGACCGATGAAAGAAATACTTCTGTCGTGACCTACCTGTTGCGGAACACAACCCCGGAGGTCCTGACCTATGAATTGATCTATACCGGAAGGAACCTGTTTGCCTGTGAGGAGTCGGATACCCTCGAAGTGGTGGTCTGGCCAGAACTCAACGCCGGATTTATTGCTTCGCCGGAACGGCAGGCGCTTCCTAACAGTACGGTTTCGATAGAGAATCTTACCAATGCCGGGCCATGGGAATATACCTGGGTGTTCGGTGACGGGAATTCATCCACCGATCCGGACCTGCAGGAATATGATTATGATACGTACGGCAATTACCAGATCATCCAGGAAGTAAGTATCGGTCCCTGTGTGGATCATAGTTCACAGACCATCACCATCGAGCCCATTACGCCCATCGTTGATTTTGATGCGGTGCCCAGGGAAGGCTGCAGCCCGTTGACCGTAGATTTTATCAATAAATCGAAATATGCGGATCCAACCACCTATTTCTGGGAATTTGGTGACAATGTGGGATATTCGAATGCGGAGAACCCCAGCTTCACCTTCTACCAACCGGGTGTATACAGTGTGAGCCTGGAGGCCTCTAATGAATTGGGGATCGTTGTCAGGCAGGAATATGAAATGTTCATTACGGTATTTGAAACGCCGATCGCTCAATTCAGGGTGCGGCCATCCACGGTCTATGTGCCGGATCAGCCGGTTTACACTTCCAACCTGAGCTATGGGGCGACGCGGTTCTTCTGGGATTTTGGTGACGGAGAGGGTATAGATGATACATCAACGGAAGAGGAACCCTATTATTACTATACAAATCCCGGCGTATATGATATTTATTTATGGGTCGGCAACGAAGAAGGTTGTGTGGATTCCGTGCTGATCTATAAAGCGGTGATCGCTGAACCGGGTGGCGAATGGGCTACTCCGAATGTTTTCACGCCGAATCCTGACGGACCCAGTGGCGGCGAGCCCGGCAACGTGGCTTTCAATGATGTCTTCCTGCCATTTGAACGTGGGGCAGTAGAGTTCCATATGCAGATCTTCAACAGGTGGGGGGAACTTCTGTTTGAAAGTTTTGACAAGAACGTAGGATGGGATGGCTATTTTAAAGGGAGGCTGGCGAAATCTGATGTTTATGTCTATCGTCTCGACCTGAAAATGAATGATGGAAGAAGGCTGACGAAACTGGGAGATGTCTTTCTGTTGCGGTAACGGCCTGATCAAAATGGAGATACGATGAATTACAGGATAAATCTATTTGGAATGACGATGATGCGTGGTTTAATGATCATATTATTAAGTCTGGTCCCGCTGTTGGAAACTTTTGGACAGGATCCGCAGTTCTCCCAGTATTATGCGTCGCCCCTGTATTTGAACCCGGGTTTTGCCGGCACAGGGTTCAGCCACAGGATAGCCCTGAACAGCCGGATCCAGTGGCCAAGTCTTCCCCAGGCATTCATCACCCATTCATTCAGCTGGGACATGAATCAGCCCAGTTTCAACTCCGGGTTTGGCATACTGGCCCTGAATGACAAGGCCGGATCCGTCGGATTGAGCAACAGCAGTGTAGGACTTGTTTATGCTTATAAACTACATCTGGGCAGGTGGGTCATGAGCCCGGGGATCCGTTTTGCCTATCATATTCAGAATGTCGACAGAAGCAGAATGCTGGCAGGTGACCAGATCGAGTTTGGGGGCGGGGCGGGAACGCCTTCCCTTGATCCGGCCATTAATAATGTCAGGAATGTCACCTATTTCGATTTCGATTTTGGAGGATTGATCTACAATGCGCGTTACTGGTTAGGGGCGTCGGTATCCCACCTTAACCGTCCCAATGCCTCCTTCATTGAGGATGATTACCGGTTACCGATGAAATTTACGGCACACGCAGGGATGAAGATCCCCCTGAACACAGGGATCTTCGCTTCGGAAAGGCCCACCCATATTGCTCCTTCCTTCGTCTATAAAATGCAGGATGATTTTGATCAGCTGGATATCGGTATCAATTATTATTATCAGCCCGTGAATATCGGCCTATGGTACAGGGGAGTGCCGATACAGCGGTTTACCGGCCCCCAGCAGGACACTTACCTCAGTCATGATGCCCTGATTTTTCTGATCGGTTTTGCCATGTGGAACTTTGAATTCAATTACAGTTATGATTTTACCATATCGCAGCTTGGGATCAAGACCAACGGAGCCCATGAGTTTTCGATGATTTTTCAGTTCCAGTCGGGCAAGTTCAAGCGCATAAAGGAACGGCATAAGCCCATTCCATGTCCTGCTTTCTATAATGATAATCTGAACATGAACATGCCTGACTGGTTGCGGAAGAAGAAGGACAAGAACAATTACAAGGAAAATTACAAGATCTACAGGCGGAACAAATGAGTGGCGATTAAAAATTAAAAATTAAAAATTAAAAATAAAAATGAACTACCGACCAATGACCAATAACCAATAATATGCTCCTGCTTACCTTCCTCATCTTCTCCCTTTTCCTAAGCCTGGTGCCGTTTTCAGTGGCTTTGAGCAGCAGCGTCTACCGGTGTATTGTGTGGAAAGAGGCTTTGCGGATAGCCATGGTATTTGCTTTATTACAGGCAATCATGGTGGCGACAGGCTGGGTTATCGGTTTTGGTATCAAAGGATTATTGCATAATATGGCTGTTCCGGTGGCGGTGATGATCATTTTTTTTATCGGGGTCCGGTTGTTTCTGGATTCAAAGCGGTTAGGCAGGGAAAACCGCACAATGGCT
>JAGTVG010000340.1 GCA_018224645.1 Cyclobacteriaceae bacterium | reverse complement strand
TGGTACGGAAATTATGCTTAATGTAAACTAATCCTCAGTTGATATTTGCCGGTATTTTTATTTTTCTGATCCTCGTGTATTTATTGTACACCCGGACGGGGACGGGCGGGTTGGGGAAAATATTTTTTCCTGCCCTGCTTTTCAAGCTGTTGTGCGGCATTGGTGTGGGGGTGATCTATTTTGAGCATTACAGGGCAGGGGATACCATTACCTTTGACAGGGCAGCAAACCTTGTGGTGCAAAATATAGGTCCTGCCATACGGCATTGGCCGGCCTTTCTCCTTTTTTCTGATCTTTCGTTTATTGATTCTGATTTACCGCATGTTCTTCAGGAATCGAGATCGTTGTTTTTTGTCAAGATGCTCAGCATCGTATATTTATTTACCGGGCAGTCTTACTGGTTATCCTCCCTGTTCTTTTCACTGGTGAGTTTTACAGGAGGCTGGTTTCTCGTTAGGACCATTTCCCGGATCAGACCGGATCTGAAATCCGGCGCAATCGTCGCTTTTTTATTCTTTCCACCAGTCATGTTCTGGAGTTCGGGGATTTTAAAGGATTCGGTTGCCTTTGCCTGTCTGGCAGGCCTGGCAGGAATTCTGATAAGGGTAAATCACCTGAAGGAATTCAGGTGGCAGTGGATTGGAGGAGGGATCGTGCTGTTCATGGTTCTCTGGGCAATTAAATATCATTACGCAGCGGTCCTGCTGCTATCTGTAACGGCTGTCGGTCTGTACCGGCTTATTTTTTACCGGTTCAGGGTGAAACCGGGTTCCGTCTGGTTTCTTTGTTCCATGATCCTCATCATCCTCCTGTTCTCCACATTCCATCCGAATTTCAGGCTCGGTTCGGTCATTGAAGTGATGGCAGCAAATCAGGCAGCAATAATTGGCGCTTCCCGGGCCGGAAGCCATGTTGAATTTTTACCCTTGGGAACCGGCTGGATCCATTTCCTGGTCAACCTGCCGGTGTCATTGTTTGCCGGAATGTACATGCCCCTTCCCTGGCAGGGAGCCGGAATACTTCCTAAAATTGCGGGGATTTTTAATCTTATGGTCCTGTTGTTTACCCTGTTTCGTGTCTTTAAGGATGGCATAAAGCTGAAAGACCGGGATGCCTGGCAATGGATCCTGGCCGTATACCTGCTGATCCTTGCCATTACGATCGCCTATTCCTCACCCAATTTCGGGACCCTCGAAAGATACAAAACAGGATATCTTCCATTTTTTCTTTTGTGGGTATTCAGTGATGAACGGCTCCTGAAATTTATAAAAAGTAAATTTTGGTGAACTTATTAATTAATGTAAATTTGACCGGAATCCTTAAATCCTGATGGACAAACCTGTAATCATCCTGGGTGCCGGCGGTATCGGTAAAGCGGCTTATGAGATCTTTCAGAGTCATCACATCATCATTTATTGTTTTCTCGACGACCGTACTGAGCTGATAGGTACTGAAATCAATGAAATATCGGTTCTCGGCCGAACGGATGATGACGGATACCTGAAGCTGATCGGCCATAAATGCGAAGCATTCGTGGCTACCGATGATAGCAAACTGAGAAGATCGCTTGTGAAAATGCTGGCGGAAAGAAGAAAAGTCATACCCGTCAATGCCATTCACAGGAACGCACATCTTTCCGCATCGTCCCTGATCTCACATGGCAATTTCATCAACGATTCTGCAGTGATCGGGGCAGGGGTTTCCATCGGCAATCACAACCTGATCCATTCAGGCGCCATCATTGAATTTGAAGCAGCAATCAGCGATTTTGTGCAGATCGGTTCCGGATCGGTTATTGGATCCGGAGTTAAAATTGAAGATCAGGCATTTATCGGGGCGGGCGCTACCCTGGTCGCAGGAATCAGGATAGGAAAGAGTGCCAGGATTGGGGCCGGATCGGTGGTGGTGAGCGATGTAAAAGCCGGTGAGACCGTTTTCGGAAATCCAGCCAAAATTGTGGAACTATGATCCTTCTGTAAAATCATTTACCATGAGTAAAATACCCGAATCAGAATTGATCCTCAACCCCGATGGCAGCGTATATCATTTAAACCTGAAACCAAAGGATATATCCGACTCGATCATTACAGTAGGTGACCCCGGACGTGTTTACAGGGTCAGCAAATATTTTGACAGCCTTGATTTTGAGATGAACAAGCGGGAGTTCATCACCCATACGGGTATCTATAAAGGGAAAAAAATCACGGTGATCAGCACGGGCATGGGTACGGATAATATCGAGATCCTGATGACTGAACTGGATGCGCTGGTGAATGTTGATTTAAAAACGCGGGAAGTAAAAAAAAGGAAAAAGAAGCTTAACATTGTCAGGATTGGTACTTCCGGGAGCATTCAGCCGGATATCAGGTTAGGGACCCATCTTGTTTCGGAATATGCGATAGGTCTTGATAACCTCTATGCCTACTATGATTTTCCACAGGATGAAACAGGAAGAATCGTGAGCCGGAAACTTAAATATGCATTGGGATTGCCGTTTGATCCGTATTGCACAAAATGCTCTGAAAAGCTGCTGGAAAAAGTTGCATTTGACCTGTTAAAGGGGAATACACTTTCTGCTCCGGGATTCTATGCCCCGCAGGGGAGAAAAGTGAGGATCGATCTGAAATATCCGACCCTCCTTGAAGACCTGATCTATTTTCATGTCGATGATTTCTGGCTTACAAATTTTGAAATGGAAGCCTCGGCATATTATGGATTCGGAAAATTAATGGATCATGAGGTATTGTGCCTGAATGCGATTATTGCCAACAGGATAAAAAAGACATTCTCCAAAAATTATAATAAAACGGTGGATAATCTGATCGAAATTGTTCTGGATAGAATCTGATTGATGTTGCTTGAGTCGATTAAAGAAAAATGGCTGGCAGCGGGGTGATTTTTGAAATGTATGATATTAACCCGAAAAATTCATAAATTTTTCCTACCTGCGGCTTTACTCCGCTGAAGCAATACGAAAGGGATGCAGGTAGGAGCCCGGAGGGCCGTCCCGGTTTCATCGGGACGGCACGAATTTTATT
>JAGTVG010000339.1 GCA_018224645.1 Cyclobacteriaceae bacterium | reverse complement strand
TGCTGACTTCCCGTGACGGTATCAACTGGCAGCGTTCGGGCGATCTCGATATCCGGAAAGTCAATGGCGATCCCATCGACTCCGGGGCTTATGGAACGCCAACCCTCTGGACTGAGGATGATAGGTGGTTCCTGTTCTATGAAAGGGAAGATCTTGGGATCTGGCTGGCCACATCTGCGGATCAGCGGATTTGGACCAACATACAGGATGAGCCTGTGATCCGACTGGGTCCGGGTAAATATGATTCTGAAGCGGTTGCCCTGAACCAGATAGTAGAGTATAAGGATAAATATTATGCTTATTACCATGGGAGTCCGGATGAGGATTGGGCCACCTGGAATTCAAATGTGGCTGTTTCGGATGATCTGATCCATTGGATCAAATACGAGGGTAATCCGATCCTTGGCGCTGACAGCCTTTCCAGGGATGTTTCAAGTCCAATTCTGGTCCATGATGGAGAACAATTCCGTCTTTATACCATGCACGACAAGGTAAGGGTCTTCCTGCCTGCCAATAACTAACTGATTATTAAACTCAACAAACAACAAGATGAAAAATAATTCCAGGCTCTGCCAAAATCTAAAACATGTTCTTTCAGCATTGATCCTGATTTTTTATGCCTCTTCTGCGGAGTCGCAAATTGTGAATGTCTGGGCTGTAGGTGACGGTGAAAAGATCTTCAGAAATGATACGGATCATCCGGCAGAACAAAAGAACAGCATCTGGGACGGAAATAAAATACATCTCCGGGGTCTTTATAATGAGGTACTTGGATTTCAGATCATTGTAGAAGTTGACAGTTCAGGGGCCCGGGGATTGGAAATTTCCATGGATCCCGCTGTTCATAAAAAATCTGGTCTTGTTGCCGGAGGCAGCGGAGAGGTAAAATACGGAGATCAGGGATACATCGAATTCTTTTCCCAGCATTATCTGCAGGTTAAAAATCCCACGGAGCCCAACTGGTTTTACGGATCGGAAAATAGTGCTCCGGCCAGAATGACCGGGTGGATACCGGATGCCCTCATTCCTTCGGATGCTTTATTTGGAAAAGGAGGTTTCCCCCTAACAGTCCCTCCTACAAAACAGGAGGTTTACAGGCACCAGAATATTGTCGATGTCATTCCACGGGCTGCGAGTCAGAACCAGGGTTTCTGGATCGACCTCTACCTCCCCAGAGACAGAAAATATCCTGCCGGTCAGTACGAATCATTGATTCATGTGTGGGAAAAGGGGGAAATCATTAAAAAAATACCGGTAGCAATAGAAATTATTGATGCCTATCTTCCGGATGAAAATCATTCGAACGTATGGGTATACAGTTCCGGACCTGAAGAACTTGGTGTCTATTTTCCGGGACTGAACCCCGATGAGATCCGAAAGATTTTCAAATTCGAAGCCCGCCGCCACCGGATCGAGCTCGTCGGGGGATTCGATGCCCACCAGTCAGCTTTTGATGAAGGGATAATGCGGGATTATAAACCCTTTCTGGATGGTTCAGCCTATACTCCGGCCAATGGATACCATGGACCGGGTGAAGGGTTCGGAGAAAAGCTGTTCCCGGTAGGCATGTATGGTGGCAGGGTACTGGGGAATACAAAGGAAAAAATGCAGGAAGAATCCGATAAATGGGTTACATGGTTTGAAAAAAATGCGCCAGAGGTTAATTATTTTAAATACCTGATCGACGAACCGGGACCTGCCCAGTATGATTTTATCAACGAGGAGGCGAAATGGATCAAATCGAATCCCGGTCCGGGGAAAAGAATGAAACTGCAGGTGACTACCGGATATGTCGAAGATCTCCGGGATGCCATTGATATCTGGGATGCCTATAACGGGGTGGAACTCGACCGCCTGGAAGAACTGAGGAAAACCGGGAAAGACTACTGGTTTTACAATGGGAACAGGCCGAGATACGGTTCTGTCATTCTTGAAGGAACGGCTGTCGACCTGAGGGTAAACGGCTGGATCAAATATCTCTATGGCATTGACACCTGGTTTGTGTGGCAAAGCACCCATTGGACCCATAATTCACAGGGACCGAAAGGAAGGCTGAGGCAGAGGATATTCAATGAACCGCTTACGTTTATCAATGAACATCTTGAATGGGGTAATGGTGACGGCATCCTTTTTTACCCGGGAATGATGCCCCATCAGCCTGAAGAAAGCCGGGGCATCAACCGTTTTATGCCTTCCATCAGACTGAAAAACATACGGCGGGGTCAGCAGGATTATGAACTGTTATGGCTCGCCGGGAAGGAAGCAGGGGCTGAACGCATTAAATCTCTTGCCAGGGAGGTTGTGGTTAAAGCAATGGATGAGGTCGATATGAAGGATAAGGTTTACTGGCCCCAGCATGGAGATGCGTATGATGACATGCGGGATCGTTTGCTGGATATCCTGAAAGACTGAAACTAAACTTCTTCAGAGATTACAATTCTCCTCCCGGGAGGGGTGAAGGGATTGGAAAATACTGCCTGATTGCAGAATAGCACACTGAGATTTCATGGATATAAATTAACTTAATCGCAATGATCACATCAAAAAAGGTTTTTCCCTTAATCAGCAAAATTATATTTTATTCCTTATTTTTTTGTTTTCTGCTGAATCCGGAGGCGGTTCAGGGTCAGGAAACAACACTGATTTTTCCGGTTCCACAGGAAATTAAAACCAATGGGGAGGTTTTCAAACTTGACGAACAGGTAATAATCCTCGTTCCGCAATATGCTTCCGAAAACGATCTCCGTCTGGCACGTGCCCTTGTGAGGGATTTGAGTAATCAATATGGTATTGCCCTGACGGTAAAACATGGTTCAGAACTGCCTGATGAAAACCGTAAGTATATCCTGATGGGAACCATTGATAATCCACTCATCAAGGCATATTGCAGATCAAATGAAATTGAAGTATCAGCCGGTAATCCCGGAAAAGAAGGATATGTGCTCGTGGTTAAAGAGAACAGGGTAGTTGTGGCCGGGTGGGATGATGCCGGTGCTTTTTACGGCCTTCAGTCACTCAGGCAACTGGTACAGGATAAGGAGGGTTATCAGCTGACAGGGGTTCAAGTAAGGGATTGGCCGGTTATGCCTTTCCGGGGGATCCGGTTGTATATACCCGGACCGGAAAATATAGCGTTTTTTAAAAGGTTCCTGAGGGATTTTATGGCTTTGTATAAATTCAATAAGGTGATTATTGAGGCCAACTGCATGCGGCTGAACCGGCATCCGGAAGTTAATGCCGGATGGATAGAATTTTCCAAATACATGAAATATACCCGGACAAGTGAATTGCTTGGGATTCATGGGCAGACCAGGAATTCTGGTCATCAGGACGCAGGAGATGGATTCATCCTTGAGCAGGATGATGTAAAAAAAATCGTCGAATTTGCCGGTGAGAATTTCATAGAGGTGATCCCTGAAATACCTTCCCTGACCCATGGATTTTATCTTTTAACCCGCCATCCGGAATTAGCTGAATATGAGGCAGATATCTGGCCGGATACCTATTGTCCATCCAATCCGGCGACCTATGACCTGATGTTTGATGTGCTCGATGAATACATCGACGTCATGAATCCGAAGATGATCCATATCGGGCATGATGAATGGCGGGGAGCTCCACTGGATTCCTGCCGGAGATGCAGGGGCAGGGATTATTCAGAATTATTTGCTGAAGATGTGAATAAACTGCACAGCTATCTGCAGAAAAAAAATATTAAAGTGGCGATGTGGGGTGATTTTCTCCTGGAAAGTGTCAGGGGAAAAGGTCCGCATGACCAAACTTCAGCCACCGGATTGAAATATCAGACGCCGGGTGGACTTCGCCCGGAAGTGGTCCGGGAATCTATTCCGAAGGATATACTGATGTTCAACTGGTTCTGGGGCGATCACGATCGGGATATGGAACTGCATAATTTTGGATTTGCCCAGATCTATGGCAATTTTAAGCCAAATATAAGTAACTGGGACAGCAGAATACATGATTTCGATCTTATCGGGGGGGCGCCTTCGGCATGGATCTCCACCAATGAATTTACATTCGGGAAGGATCTTGTCCTTGATTTTTTAGGTTGCGCCAATCTGTTATGGTCGAAACATACCATTCGGCAAATCGATTTAGCCGGATATGTGTGGGAACAGTTGCCTGTGGTCAGGCGTAATTTCAGGGGATACAATGCTCCAAGTGATGATGGGGATCCTGTAGAGCCGGTGGATATCTCCGCGTACTTTAACCTCAGATCGAATACGGAAGTATTCGGCATCAATTTGAATACCCTTAAATCAGGTGACGTGACTTCTGGAAGCAAATATTTCAAATTGGGACAACCAGGGGATAAAAACAGTAAAAAAATTATCGGCGTAGGTGTAAGGGGTAAAGGACCGAATCCATTAACTACCGGATTAAAAGGAATACCAATTAATGAAGATGTAAGCAGCCTCATATTCCTCCATGCAAGTGCCAAACCTGCCGGGAACCAGAAATCCTACTTCGATATTTATAATACATTTGATACTGCTGACCTGCTGGGTTGGTATGAAGTGGTTTATGAAGATGGTTTTGTTGAAATTATCCCCATTCAATATGGTGTCAATATTCTGGAGTGGAATCCGGGTGGGGATAAATCCCTTGATCCCGCTGAAGGGGATACCGGATCACCTCAAAATGCTTATTGTTATAATGCGGATGTGGTTGATTGTTCCACCGATATGGGAAATAATCCGATCCGGTTCTATGCTTATGAATGGACCAATAAAAGATTTGGTAAAAAGATCAAGGAAGTAAATCTCATCGGTTCTGATCAATACCAGGCAGTCCAGCCGGTTTATTCCGAGGTGGTTACCGAACCCTTGCCCAGTAATGGCATACTCTTGCTGGGCATCAGTAAAGTGACCAAAAGAGAAGTCGAGCCTTGGAAATGAAATACCTGATTTTTCCGGATGGTCTATTCGGAGAAAAGTCAATATAATTCTGACACCTGTTTGCGAAATTGTAAAATTTAAAACTTCATAATTATGGGATCTGAAAAAGCTAAAACCGATTTTCGCTATGACACCGGAGAAGCCAGGGTGCCCTGGGCGGCCATTGGTGAAAATCTGAACATTGATGACCTGGAATCAATCATAAAATTTATCATACCATCAGGAGAAGATGAATTTGCTTATAATCAACAAATGGCAAATGTGAGGGAGGAGATTAAAAAACTGATCGGGAAAGGGCGGTTGGTCTCAAAACTTTCCATGGGATCCCAGGTTCAGGCATTGGAAAAGGAAGTTAAAAAGATGCTTGAAGTGAAACATGCCTGTTTTGTTACAAATGCAACTGCCGGGTTCGAGATTGGGCTTAAATTATCGGGATTGAAGCCGGGAGATGAAGTGATTGCACCGGCCATCACTTTCCTCTCCACAATCACCTATCCATTACAGATAGGAGCCAGGGTTGTACTGGCGGATGTTGATCCCGTAACTCTGAATATTGATCCAAGGGATATCGAGCGGAAAATTACGAAACGGACGAAGGCAATTATGCCTGTCCATATTGGCGGATACCCCTGTGATATGGATTCTATCATGAAACTGGCGGAAAAAAACGACATCATGGTGGTGGAGGATGCAGCACATGCTTTTGGCGGAAGTTATCATGGCAAGGCTGTGGGTACAATCGGGGACTTTGGGTCCTATAGTTTTCATGAAGTGAAAAATATAAATTCGTTCGGGGAAGGGGGAATCGTTGTAACCAATTCAGAATATGGGGAACAGTTTGCCAGTAGCCGGTTTGGCGGTTTTGATATTTCCAATCCGATCGATAAATGGCTGTACGATGTGGTTGCCCTGAAGGGAAAAGGGGACCATTATTCCATGGCTGGAAATCATTCATCAACGGAAATCCAGGCGGTGGTTTTACTTAATCAGCTCAAAAGATTATCGGGGATTTTAAAAACCCGGAGGCAAAATGCAGAATTTCTTAACCGGCAGTTTGAAAAAATAGAAGAAATTTTACCCTGTCCCCTGGATACCGATAAAATTAAGGGCACTTACCATCTTTATCTGTTTCAACTGGATCATAGAAAATTAAAAGGGGATATACAGGTCTTTAAGGCAAAAATGAATGAAAGGGGGATCATCCAGATCCCTCATTTTGCTCCATTATACAGGTTTTCCTATATGAAACAGCTTGGATATGATACGGAATCCATCAGGAAAACATGTCCGATCGCAGAAGAAGCTTTTCTGCATAAATTCACTCATTTGCCTCTTTATCCGCTGACAGAAGAACAGCTTAGTTATATGGCCGACAGTATAATTGAATGTGTAAAGGAAATGAAGAAATAACACGTAAACTCATGCCATCACTCAAAATGATGGCATGAGTTTGTCACATCTCATTTACGTTTCAATATCTCCTGTATGATCTTTTCCTTTGCCTCATCGATGGCGTTTGGATCACGCGTAAAATCCCTGATGCCCCCGCAGATCGATGCGGTAATCTGGTCTGCGGCGGATTCCCCTCCCAGATCTTTTAGCATTTCAAGCAACTCAAGCTCTTCAAACCCTTCCCGGAGCAATTCTAAACGGATCGAACTGACCGGGCCAAAAACATTTTCCTGGCCTGTGTAGTTTTCAACCAGATTGCCCGGGTAAATAAGGGAGCCTTCACCACTGAGCGGGTCATTGCATTCCGATAACTTCCAGGTTACCGGATCAATCCAGGGATCTCTGACCTCTCGCCAGAAGGTGGTTGTCCAGTACAGAATGCCACCAAGTTTATATCGCCAGGTGATCCATGAGATCATCCGTGAATCTGCTGCTTCCCTGTCAATGAAATAATTGGGTTGCGGATATCGCTGATCACAGCTGATGTACCATATTACTTTTTCCCCTGCCTGCTGACGTTCAGAAACAGCCTGTTCATGCGCTTCACTTGCCAGATAATTACCATGCATGATCCAGTAATTGGCCAGTCCAACAAACGAACCCCATTCTGGATTTTCAGGCAATGGCTGTTCCGTGACCATAAAATTGACATCCTGGTCTACTTCCCTAACCAATTTTGCCCATCTCCGGACACCTTCATATTCTTCCGCAGTTCTGGGTTCATCGATCGGACAGAGAAAAGCAAGTTTTTCATACCATCCCTTCTCCTTTGCATGGTCAATCACCTGGCTGATAAATTGACGCACATATTTTTTGTATTCCTCCGAGAAAGGTTCTTCCCCGGATTCTTCGTGTATATCCGGTGGGGCAGCATCGACCTGGAACATCATAAGCCCCTTTTCAATAAAAAAGTTTTCAACTTTTCTATCCGTCCAGGAAAGGATGTAATTCTTATTTTCTATCCGTCCTTCCATTCCAAAGGACATAAGAAACCGTGGATCGATCCGGTATTCAAGTGCATGTTCAAGGTACCTGTAATACAAAGCCTCAAATTCAGGGCTTGTTTCGTTCAGCCCGTGCATTCGGGCTACATCCCCTGAACCGATTCTCATAAGTGCCGGGAAATGCCTTTCAGCCGGCATGGTAATATCCCAGATTGTCAATTCGATATTGATTTCACCCAATTCTTTTTCCCCGGAAAATACGGAAATTGAGCCTCTGTAAGTTCCCGGAAATTGGTCTGTCGGTATAAATATATCCGTCCAGACCGGCTGGTGACGCAATCCGGGAGGTGTTCCTCTCCCTCCGGATCTGATGTCAAAAGGACGGGTAAGCGGGACCAAGGCATCAGGCCAGTAACCTTTTTGTCCCTGTAAATCCGATGGGGCATACACTTTAATGATATGCTCATAATAAAATTTAATGTTTCCCGCCGGAATGATATACGACTCCATGATAAAATCCGATTTCCGGAATGTAATATCCAGTACATTTTCCCCGTCGGCAGTTACAACAACCTGAAATGGAACATGCTCCCCCCTGACTCCATTTACGCTAACCGTCCTCGTGGATTCATCCCAGTTTCTGTCATGAGGCAGTGCTGAACGGTTTTCAGGCTGGATCTTTTCGGTGCTTCCGGCAGCCCATATGCGAATGCCGGCATAACCAGTTCCAGGCAGGACTGAAGAAATGAACAGAATTAAATAGAATGACAGCAAGCTGTAAGCGGCAGGTATAAAAACTTTTTGCATTTAATTTTAAATTTAGTCCGGAATAGGATCCGTTATATTTTTAACTCCGGGTGTGATTCAATATATGGATATTTTCCTTAAATACCATGAAGGCATGTTGTCGATAAGCGGTTTTTTTTTAAAGAGATTCAGCCAAGGATATACAGCCGGGATATAATTGAAGAAGGCCAGTGTATTTAACCGCTGTACGCTGTATCAACCAGTTGCAGCATTGTGCTGAACACAGCCTCTTTAAGCCAGTTTAATCAGGATAGATTGTCGGCCAATTCAATGTACTTCTCCCTGATTTCATCCGATTCCGTATTCTCAATGATCTTTTTTAACCTGATCTTAATTTCTCCGGCTCGCTTATCCTGTATCCATTCTTTATTGATCATTACAGAATTATAAAGAAAATCACTCAGTCTGACCAGGTCTTTATCCTCGAAAAACCAGGATTTCTGTTGATTCTCGAGGACAATATTAACCATGGTCAGATACAAATACTGTATCGAACGGTACCCGTACTGCATTTCTATGTCTTCTTCTTCAATGGATTCATTGATCAACTGTCCGAGATCCAGCATTTCCTGGGCAATGGTAATGCCAAAGATATAGAGATCGATCAATTCCCGGTTGTAAAACTGTTCCGTATTGTTTGAATTCGTATATACAGTGACAAAACAGCCCTGGATATCCACATAATTCTGTATCAGGGATGCCTTTTCATTTAACGAAATTGTTTCATCCTGTAAAAAAGAAAGATTAACGGGATCGATGATCCGGTTAAAAATTTCTCCCGACCTTCTGCTGT
>JAGTVG010000338.1 GCA_018224645.1 Cyclobacteriaceae bacterium | reverse complement strand
ATCTTTTGGATGTTATCCTGGCCGGGGACCGGACTCCCATGCAGGATGAGCTGAAGAAATACCTGGCTGCCGGAGATACACCGGAAAGGCGCAAAAATTTTGTATATGATACGTATTCGAAATTCATCCACATTGTCTGCACAGCCATTAAAAAGTATGATCCGAATCACCTGAACCTGGGATTCCGCTTTGGAGATCCTCCCCCGGCTCCTGTCATACTGGCATCCAAGGCTTATTTTGATGTATTCAGCATCAATCATTACGGATATACCGTTGAGATGCCGGAAATTCAGGATATTTATGAAATGACAGGCCTTCCGGTCGTTATCGGGGAATTCCATTTCGGCACACCCGGAAGGGGCCTGGCACCAGGTTTGGCACAGGTTAAAAATGAAGAAGAACGGGGTGTGGCTTACAGTTACTATGTTGAAAATGCTGCGGCCCATCCTGCCGTGATCGGCATCCACTGGTTCCAATGGATCGATCAGCCTTCAACAGGGCGCTTTGACGGGGAGAATTACAATATCGGATTGCTGGATGTAACGGACAGGCCATATCCAGACATGATCGAAGCAGTGAAACGCACTTATGGGAAGTTGCAGGATATTCATGCCGGGAAGATCCCGCCGACTGACAGGCAGGCAGAGATACAATGATGACGCAGATGGGGCTCGACTTCTGTTCCGGGTAAGCTCAGCTTTTCACCGTTTTCCTCGTTATATTTTGATTACAAATCATCTGCATATATAACCTTATGACAATATGAAAAAATCAGATTTTATCCGCCCGATCGTTTTAATCCTTGTTGTTGGTCTCTTCACAATACACAGTTCATTTACAGAAGCCAGGATCTTTTATGTTTCACCTTCAGGAGACGATGCTGATCCGGGAACCGTATACAGCCCCTGGCTGACCATTCATAAGGCGGCCATTACCCTGATGGCCGGTGACACGGTGTATATCATGTCCGGTACGTACAGTGAACATGTTTTTCCCCTACAATCCGGAACCCCGGCGCTTCCTATCGTTTATATGGCCTGTCCGGGTCATTCACCGGTAATTGTGGGACAAGGAAAGATCGCAGGAGGAAGGGTCGGCAGCGGTAAAGATGATAAAAGCCAGGAAGGGCAGTTTGAGATTGATGATAAAAGCTGGATTGTGGTATCAGGTCTGAAAATCATGCATTCCACCTCCGCGGGGATCTATGTCAGAAATTCAAGCCACATTACTTTAACATACAATCACACCTACAATACTTTTGATTCAGGAATCGGTGTTTTACGAAGCAATCATATTATCGTGGACAACAATGATATTGAACAAGCCTGCAAGGGTGGCAGCACTGCCGCACAGGAATGCCTCACCATATCCACTACGGATCATTTCATCGTCAGCAACAACCATGTTCACCATGGCTGGATGGAAGGCATCGACGCCAAAAACGGGTCCTCGAATGGACAGATCTTTGGCAATCATGTGCACAATCAGCTCAGGCTCGGTATTTATGTTGATGCCTGGGACAAGCATACCTATAACATCGACGTATTCGGAAACCTTGTCCATGATAACTATGCAAATGGTTTTGCCATTGCAGCTGAACGTGCCGGATTGGTGGAAAATATACGTGTCTTCAACAACATCTCCTACCATAATTCGGGGATGGGCATAACAATCGCCGGATGGAACGGGGGTTGGGACCATCCCATGAAGAACATACAGGTCGTTAATAATACTTTCTGCAACAACGGATGGGGACACCGTTCTGAGAACGCAGGAGGTATTGAAGTCGCCAATCCCCAGGCCGAGGATGTGGTGATACGAAACAATATCTGCAGTCAGAATACCTCCTTTCAACTCGTAGTCCGGGAGGGTGTGCCTGAGGACCATTTGACCATCGACCACAACCTGATCGACGGGCACAGAGGATATGTGGGTGAGATTTATGGTGAGGACGCTGTAGTTGGTGACGCGATGTTTATTCACGCGTTTGGCGTAAATTCGCCAATGGGGGCTGATTTTCACCTTCAACCCGGATCCCCTGCTGTTGACAAAGGTTTGTTTGATGCAGCCCCCAGCCATGATTATGATGGGCAAAAACGTCCACTTGGGAAAGGTCCTGATATTGGCGCGTTTGAAATGCTTAAATGATGATAATCTTTATGTTCAACCGGAATTGGGTGGTCAGTTTGTCCGGAATTTACAGTACGGGTCCTATAAAAAAAATGGCATTTCGAGCTAAAATATTTTTCAGGATAATACCGGTTTTTTTAAGAATAAAAAACGGATTTTTTCGTCCTGATTTGATGCAATTCGTTGAAAGAATAAGTAACTTAATTGTGCAATGGATATTCAATTTTTTGAAAGATCACATGCAAGGATTTTGGAAAAAAATACCTTAACTGATATTTTTTACAATTAAGAGACAATCATGGATGTTGAAATATTATCCAGGGTACAATTCGCCTTTACCGTAGCTTTCCATTATATCTATCCCCCTTTGAGCATCGGTCTGGGGTTGATCATGGTCATCATGGAAACGAAGTACATACGTACGGGAAATAAGGAATATGAAACCCTGGCCAAATTCTGGACAAAGATATTTGGCCTGACATTCGGTGTGGGCGTTGCCACGGGTATCGTGATGGAGTTTGAATTCGGCACCAACTGGGCGACCTACTCAAGATTTGTCGGAGACGTCTTTGGCAGTGCCCTGGCGGCAGAGGGCATCTTTGCCTTTGCCCTGGAAAGTGGCTTCCTGGGTGTGTTGCTGTTTGGATGGAACCGGGTGAAACCCTGGGTACACCTCGTGTCTACCGTAGGCGTATTCTTCGGATCGATGTTCTCGGCAATCTGGATCGTTGTGGCCAACAGCTGGCAGCAGACGCCGGCGGGCTATCATATTGTAACCAATGGATTAGAGACACGGGCCGAGATCACGGATTTCTGGGCTATGGTCTTTAATCCTTCCAGCATCGACAGGTTGCATCATGTCTGGTTCGGCGCTTTTCTTGCAGGGGCTTTCCTGGTGATGAGTGTCCATGCCTATTATTTGCTGAAAGGACGATATGTTGAGATATCCAGAAAAGCTTTTTCAATCGCGCTGATCATCGCCACCATCTTCTCATTAGGGCAGTTGCTAAGCGGCCACAGGTCAGCCGATGGCGTCGCTGAAAACCAGCCTGCCAAGCTGGCTGCTTTTGAAGGTCATTTTGAATCTGAGGCGCCTGCTGACTTGTACCTCCTGGGTTGGGTGGATAAAGAAGCGCAAAAAGTAACCGGATTAAAGATCGGAGGAGGACTGTCTTTCCTGCTTTTTTATGACTTTACCACACCAGTGACCGGGTTGAATGCCTTCCCGGAAGATGAGAGGCCATCTCAGGTAAATGCAGTATTTCAATTTTATCATATCATGGTGGCTATTGGCATGCTTCTGATTGTCCTGACTCTGTTCGGAAGCTTTATGTTATGGCGGAAAAAACTCTTTGATAAACCCTGGCTACTTTGGATATTTGTGGTTGCCGTGCTGCTACCCCAGATATCCAACCAGTTGGGCTGGTTCGCTGCGGAGATGGGCCGCCAGCCCTGGGTGGTGTATGGGTTGTTGAGAACTTCTGATGCATTATCTCCATCTGTTTCCGGAGATCAGGTGCTGTTCTCATTGATTCTGTTCACTTTGATATACCTTATACTTTTTCTATTGTTTCTCTATTTGCTGGACAAAAAGATAAAACTGGGTCCCTATGATGAGAGTGCTGACAGGGACCGCCCCTTACAAAGTGATATGGTGGATGTTGTAAGCCGAAAATGATAATAATATGGAGACTTTTTTAGGATTTGACTACCCCACATTATGGTTCCTTGTGATCGGAGGGTTGTTCACCGGATATGTGATATTGGATGGTTTTGACTTCGGCGCTGGCGCCTGGCATTTATTTTTCAGGGAAGAGAGGGAAAGAAGGATTGGATTGAACGCCGTCGGACCGGTATGGGATGGCAATGAAGTATGGCTTGTGATCGGCGGAGGGGCCCTTTTTGCCGGCTTCCCCGTACTGTATGCTTCCTTACTTTCGGCCATGTATCTTCCGTTCATATTATTTCTGGTCTTTATCATCTTTCGGGCCGTCTCCATTGAGTTCAGGAGTAAGGAAACCATGATCTGGTGGCGGAAATTGTGGGATGTTGCCTACAGTGTCTCCAGTACCATGCTTGCCTTTTTATTGGGCGTCGTGCTGGGCAACGTTCTACAGGGTATTGCAATAGGTGTGGATTTTCAATATGAGGGAAATGCACTGCTCGCCTTCTTAAATCCCTACGCCCTCATGGTGGGCCTGACCTCTCTGGCCCTTTTCATGACCCATGGGGCCATCTATTTGCTGATGAAAACGGAAGGAAGGATGTATGAGAAACTAACGTCCCTGTTGAGGAGAGGCATGATCTTCTTCATTGTCACCTTCAGCATAACAACCCTATATACCCTTCTGTATATCCCCCATTTGTCAGATGCTTTCAGGAATGAAAAATTGCTTTTTATCGTTCCCCTGCTGGCATTCCTGAGCATCGCCAACATTCCCAGGCTGGTCAGCAAAAAACAATACAGGAGGGCTTTCATCTTCTCCTCCCTGACCATGAGCTTCCTGTTGATCCTGGTGGCTATTGAGCTTTTCCCGACATTGTTGTATTCGACCCTTGACCCGGCTTACAATATTACCATATATAATGCTGCCTCCTCAGAGAAGGCCCTTGGCATTATGCTGACCATTGCGGCAGTGGGTACGCCGCTGGTGCTGATCTATACGATATTTGTGTATAGCACTTTTAAGGGGAAAGTGCAACTGGATAATACGAGTTATTAATAAAAACAGTATTATCACCGATCAGTCTTCAATAATTGGTATCAGCTTCCCGCATATAGTCTACTTGCCGGGAAACTATAAATGTACCCACTTCCTGGGCTCTGTCCACCGCCCTTGCGGTTGATAAATTGATGTAATTTGCCCAGGCCAATATGAGGATGAATAGGGATATTATGGCCAGGAATGAGACCGGAGTGATTTTAGTTTAATTGGCATCTGCAGTTTATCTAAATGCTGTTTAGGTAGATATTAAATTCACGGACTGCTGGCTGGATAGTACGGACTTGAAGTATTACCCGTTTCTGCATTCTTTGTTTAGAAGTTTTTTCTTAAATTGAACACGAGTCACCATCAGTTGAACTCCCTATTTTTTGAACATCAAATGAAATTCGCGCAATGATATTTTATAAATTTTTTTTTCTGGCCATTTTATGTACAGTGTTCATTTTTTCAGGCTGCCAGCCTGAAAAGGAAGGCTCATTTCGTTTTTCAAAATATATGAAAAAGGAACAACCTGTTGCTATTCTGAAGGTTTTGGAGAATGATTTCCTGTCTGTCAAGATCTATTCCAACTCATACACAGAGATTAAAGATTTGGTAAACAATAAGAAATGGGAAACCTGGTCGGTAGCATTACAGGACATGAGTGAGGTAGAAGTAGGGGAGGTTTGGCTGAGGACTGGTCGCAGTCTGACGCATCAGTATCCGGGTCATTTCTATGGGAAAATGGAAGGGAATAATATTCGTTTCACACTTATCGGAAGGCAAGGTCTCATTATTGGCACCTTCCTGTGCAATATATACCTGGAAGATTCCTGGCTGGTCTTTAAAATTCTTGAAGTTGATGAATCTATACCCAGCCTCGTTTACCCTCCGCCTGTAAAATCGGATGATATCATCATTCCCAGGGGAGTGGGGGAAATTATCCGGTCTGGTTATGATCCTTCCAACCAAACCACGGTTGATGCAGCGATGTATGGCGCTATGTATCCCCGGACAATATATCCCTTTTACACTCGTTTGAACATGCGGTTCATCGGTGGCCTGAAGGATGACGCCGGATGGATCGGCATATTCGATGAAGGTTTTGAAGATATGTGTGGATTTTTTGCAAACGCAACAGCCACACCGATGTGCATACAGTCACTTGGGAAGTGGCGGCATCCCTACACCTACCGGATGAAGTTTATTCAGGGGGATTATGTGGACTTGGCCAAAGTGTACCGGCAATGGATCATGAATCAGGGACAATTTGTTTCACTTGAAGATAAAATAAGGGCAAAGCCCTATCTGAAGAGTCTCTTGGGTGGAAGGGCATTCTGGATCAATCTGGCCTTCCCTTGGCGCAGGAAAACGACAGCGGAGGATTTTTTGCTGCGAGGAGATTACCCATATGATGATGGGAAACCACTGGAAATCAGATTCACCTATGAAGAACTGGAAGAGCGGATAGAATATTTAAAAGAGCTGGGTTTGAAAAAAGGACTTATCAAGATAGGGGGTTGGATCAATGGAGGGTATGATAATTCGCACCAAGATATCTGGCCGCCGGAACCCAGTCTGGGTACGTTAAACGAACTCAAAATGCTTCTTGCCTCAGAACCCCCCGTGCTGTTTGCATTACATGATAACAACCAAGACATGTATGCCCATACGCCAAGTTTTCCGAAAGGCGTGAACCGCAATGCGGATGGTAACCTGCTGACGGGTGGGGTATGGCGTGGCGGTCAGGCTTATATATTGAATTCAAGATACAGTCTAAAATATGCCAGGCGGAATTGGGAACAGATCAAAACCCTGGAGCCAAAAGCCATGTTTGTCGATATTATCACGGCCATGCAGCTTTACCAGTCCTTTGAACCAGGCGATGAATTGACCAAGCATGACGACTGGATCGCCAAAACAGAACTGATGCAATTTTACAAAGACCAGGGGGCTATATTCGGCAGTGAAGAGGCAGCGGATTTTGGCATCTCTTATGTAGACTGGTTTGAGAACCGACATAAACGGGTGCAGAGCACATCCATCCCGTTATGGCCGTTGGTTTTTCATGATGCCGCTTTTTGTACGCGATATGGAGGCGTAAGTGGTGATGATGGCTACCCTGGTTGGCTTGAAGACATGCTGTGGGGCTACCTGCCGCATTTTTTTGTCTCCCCGGATTGGGACCAGGAGGTTCTGTTTCAATCAATTGATCATGTTGACCAATGGCATGAAAAGATTGGAACGGCAGAAATGACCGATCATGATTTCCTGGATGCGGATTTTGCCGTTGAAAAGACCTCTTTTTCCAGCGGCGATGCGATCATCTGTAATTTCAGTGACCAACCCTTTCTCTATCAGGGGAAGGTAATTGAGGCCGGTGATTATTTGATTGTTGAATGATATATCTGACACATAATGGTTGTTTTTCCTGATCGAAGTCGGGAAAATCATAAGTATTAGCCCCCTAAATGACTGGACGGTCTTTTAAACGGTCTAGTAGCGTAAATAATATTCCTTTTTAGAAGGTGGATTATTTACTTAAAATTTAACGCTCAGCCTTCCCGCGAATCCACCTTTGCCCTGCGTAGCCTTGACGACAGCGGTCATTTTGCTTATTGTGTGTATTTTTCGAAATGAATTCACTTTTAAGGGATATGGCGGAGACACTCCACCTTCTTCTCCATTGTCCTGGTTCAATATGGTTTTATTTCCATGTAAAACTGTTAGCAAAGGATAACCCATATTTCAAAATGTGTGAATGATATAAAAGATAGCCGTTAATGTGTAATGCATTACGTTATCAGAGCGCATAACTTTATACAAAATCTTTTCTCAGAATTTAAATAGCAGAATTATGCGCAAATTCGATATAAACCATTGGCCTGAAACAAACTAAATGAGAATGAATTAATAATCACCCGAGCAGTTACCTCTATCTTTCACGGTGGATTATTTGAGATTATTCCAGCAATTGGAGAGAAAAGTACTACAAACGGTAAAAAACCTTATAAAAATTAATGATATGAAAAAAACGCTGGGAATTGTTCTTGTTATAATTGGAATAATCATGATAACGTTTACCGGATTCAATTTTGTAACTACTGAAAAAGTGGTTGACCTGGGCCCGATTCAAATAAACGCAGAAAAAAATCACCTGGTCAACTGGCCGACGATCGTTGGTGCCGTTTTTCTTCTTGGAGGCACTATGATAATTTTCACGAATAGAAAAGCTCACGTTTAATGATAGCCCGAAAGCAAATTGATTTTAAACGTTCGGATAAAACATGAAGACTACGATAAAGTTATCCCCCAATATCTGATTGAATGGATTAAAGCAAAGGATGACCGGCCAAGGGGACAGGACCGGCAAACCTGGAGCGCTTCACTTTATCTATATGCCCTATGTACCGTAAAATGAGTTGAAGAAGAACAAACACCCTTTACCGGATCAGAAATAAAAAAGTATCCCAATGTCACTCCTTTCAATTTTTGCAACGCTTATTGTATTAAAGATAACGGCCTTTTGTTCAGTGACAAAAATTATGGTTTAGAACTAAACAGATGTGAATCATCTGAATAAATACAAATGAAAAATATTTTATATTCATTACTTATTACATGTCTTGTAACGGGTTGTATATTAAACCAGGTGACAGGACGCAAACAATTGAGTTTAGTCAATGAATCAGATTTACAGTTAATGGCCACAAGCCAATATATGACATTTTTAGATGAGCACAAGGTATTAAATCCAAGTAACAACAAGGATGCAGCGATGGTTGACCGCGTAGGAGCGAGAATCGCAAATGCAATTATGAAGTATTATGACAGCCAGGGAAAAGGTCTGGTTCTGGAAGGGTTTAAATGGGAATTTAATACTGTCGACAGCAAAGAGGTTAATGCCTGGTGTATGCCTGGTGGAAAGGTGGTGGTCTATACAGGTATATTGCCGGTTACCCAAAGTGAAACAGGGCTGGCTATTGTTATGGGACATGAGGTTGCCCATGCCATTGCCAAGCATGGCAATGAAAGAATGAGTCAGGCTATGGTTCAGCAATTGGGTGGTATGGCTTTGGAGGTTGCAATGGCCCAAAAGCCTCAGGAAACGAGGGATTTGTTTATGCTATCCTATGGTATTGGGAGTCAGGTTGGGGCCATGTTGCCCTGGTCCAGGCAGCAGGAAAGCGAAGCGGATAAATACGGTTTGATATTTGCCGCCATGGCCGATTATGACCCGCGGGAAGCAATTCCTTTCTGGCAAAGAATGTCAGCTTCCGGCGGTTCAAAACCACCGGAATTTCTGAGTACACACCCCTCCGATGAAACCAGGATAAGAAAACTGAAACAATATATGCCGGAAGCCCTGAAATATTATAAATCCGGCAATTCTAAAAGAAAAGAAAATACTGTTTCCCGGCGTAAGTGAATATATCGCACTGTGTAAGGCCCAGAGGAAGTTCAGCAAGGGACAATAAACCTAACTCATTTATTTTCACTTAAATACAAATAGTGATTAACCCCTGAAAAGCACTATGTCAATGACTCCTTTTCAGGCCATTAGTTTAAAGATCAGAATCCTTGAATTTTTTATATTATTGATTATCAAGGATTTGTTCTTCACCATTCCTTCGGAAGAAAAAGCTATGAAATATTCGGGTTAAATGTCTTATAAATTCTTCAAACGGATTATTGAACCGATACTGGAAGGGTGTGAATGATATAACTCTTTATGACAGTTATGTAAGACTTTCGGGATTTAAAAGGCGGACCTTTGTTGTATAAGAAATTTTCACATAATAAATACAAAAAATGATAAAACTTATTTTAATTTTTGCGATCACCGGATTCTTTATGCAGGCACAGGCACAGGATCTGAAGGAAATAGATATTCCCATGGCTGTAACTGCTGCATTTGACAAATCTTACCCAACAATAGAGACTGTTGACTGGATTAAAAGCGGCAGTAATTTTGAAGCAGAATACAAAGCCGACACCCTGAACAGATCAGTTACCTATAATTCAACAGGAACTCTGGTTGAAACCAATATGGAAATATTGGAAGCTGATCTTCCTGCCACTGTTATGGAATATGTAAACGAAAATCACAAGGATAATGTGGTGTCTGAAACTTCCGAAATTAAGGATGCAAATGGTATTGTGACCTATGAAACCAAAATAAAAGGGATGGATTTGACCTTCGATTCTGAAGGCAAATTTGTCAAGTCGGTTAAGAATTAGATAGAAATTATTAGTGAGGGGATAATTGCCCTGCATTAATCAAATAGAAGCCTCGCTTTAAGTGTTAAGCGAGGCTTTTTTTTCCTTTATTATAAAATCCATATGTGAAAAATGAACGGGATGTATCAGAGTACAGATGACAGTCCGTGACTATTTCAGGTTCAGGTATTTTATCGCACTTGAAAAAGGGTCTTTGGAGCCTGCCTCATCCGGCAAGTTTCTGCTGAAACCAGGAAAATTTTCAGCCGCCTGATCATTTGAACCTGAAAACATGTTTTTTCTTAGCCTCATCTTAATCCTCAGAATTATCTAACAGTTCCGAAAAGATGGTCGCAGTACTGGTAATGATGACATTATGCCAAAAAACTATTTTCATTTGAGTAAAATTCTCCTTTATTTAATGCCAGATATTACTTCAAGATGAAACTGATATTTTATACCGGAAAATCTGATGATGATTTTTTAGTAAAAGCAGCTTTCTTGTTATTGTCATTTTGCGCCCTACTCTCTTGTTCAGATACTCGCGAAAAAACGATCAAAACTGATATCTGCATTCTCAGCGGGAGTGAGGCTGGTTTTACTGCAGCCATCCAGGCAGCCCGGATGGGTAAAAAGGTGGTCCTGATCGAGCCGACCGGTCACCCGGGTGGCATGATGGTGGAAGGGATCGCGAAGGACATCCGGTTTGGCAGTGCCCGGGTAATCGGGGGGATCACCAGGGAGGTATATACAGCCATCGAAGATTTTTATGGCAGGGAGGCCCGTTTTGAAGAACCCAACTGGTTTTCAAGGTATGAACCCCATATGGCAGAAACCATCATCGAGGAATTCCTCGCAAGGGAAAAAGGGATAAGGATCATCCGGAATACACGGATCCGTGAAACAGGCGGTATTCAAAAAACCGGATCAGTAATCAATAGTATTACGCTCGAAAACGGGATTGAAGTCAGTGCGCGGTTCTTTATCGATGCCTCTGTCGAAGGTGATCTGATTCATTTCGCCGGAATTACCACGGAAACCATCCGGGAAGGCAATGATAAATACAGAGAATCGAAGAATGGTATCCAGACGGAGAATACCTACCGCCAGTTTGAGGTAAAAGTAGATCCTTACATTATCCCCGGGGATTCAGCCAGCGGTCTGCTTCCTACGGTCCAGTCTGGTGAACCCGGGAAGCAGGGGACGCCAAGCAGATATATTCAGGGGTACTGTTTCCGGCTGGTCCTGACCAGGGATCCGGATAACCGTGTGATGATCGACAGACCGGAAAATTATGACCCTGGTGATTATGAAATATACAGAAGGTATCTGAAGGCAGGAGGGGGGTTGTTTTATCCGCAGGCAACCCGGCCCAATGGCAAGACCGACCTGGGCAGCTGGCATGACCTTTCTGCCAATCTCTATGGAGAAAACTGGGAATATCCGGCCGGTGATTATGCGACAAAGAAACGTATTGTTGAACATCATGAAAACTTTACCCGGGGTTTGATCTGGTTCCTGCAGCATGATCCTGAAGTTGATCAGGATACCCGGACAAACTGGGAAGACTGGGGGTTGTGCAGGGACGAATTTATGGATAATGCGGGATGGCCGAGAAGATTATACATCCGGAGTGCCAGGAGAATGGTCTCATCATATGTAATCACTGAACATCATACACGACGTGACAATGAAAAAAAGGTGGAAGATCCCGTCGCTGTTGCCTGGTGGCCGCCCGATACCCATCATGCCCGGAGGATTGTAAAGGATGGATTTGCCTGGAATGAAGGATTCGTGTTCGGTGGGGATGACTGGAGACCATTTGGCATTTCCTGGAGGGCATTGATCCCTGATCCGGATGAATGCATCAACCTGATCACGCCCACCTGTCCTTCCTCGAGTTATGTGGCTTACGGGGCAATCCGGATCCTGCCAACTTTTATGATCCTGGGCCAGAGTGCCGGATGTGCCGCGGCCATGGCTCTGGATGCCGGGGTAGATGTGCAGGCATTGGATTATGACGCCCTCAGGGAAAAATTGATTGATGAGGGCCAGATCCTGGCGGTCCCGGAAAACTGGCTTGAGATCATTTCGACCGAGAATTGATTAAATCCTGAATTTAATCACTGATAAATTTAAGATTGTGATTTTCGATCCATGAACTTCGGAGAAAAAGCCATCAGATTTTATCGGTCCCTGAGACCGCCCGCTATTCCACTGACGGACGCTATCGAAATTCTGGATCCTCTCCGGGAAAAAAATGTGTTGAATTTTCTTGAGGCCTTTTTCGATAAATTTTACATGGATGGGAGAAAAAGGATCTTCCTGATCGGGATCAATCCCGGCCGGTTCGGAGGAGGGATCACCGGAATTCCCTTTACGGATCCGGTAAATCTACAGGAGGTTCTTGGCATTCCCAATGTACTGGATAAAAAACATGAACTTTCCTCGAGGTTCATATACGATGTGATCAATAAAATGGGTGGACCGGAAAATTTTTTCGGCTATGTTTACCTTACCGCTGTGTCACCTTTTGGATTTACCCGGCATAAAAAAAATCTGAATTATTATGACAATATCCACCTGCAACAGAGTTGGGAACCTTTTATCATCGACTGGCTTAGGACTCAGATTGAATTCGGGGCTAACCGGGAGATCGGATTTTCTCTCGGAATGGGAAAAAATTATCAATACCTGAAGTCGTTGAATATAAAGCATGGATTTTTCAGGCGGATAGAGGCATTGCCTCACCCAAGATGGGTTATGCAATATCGGTTCAAAAAAAGAGATGATTTTTCGTATATTTATTTTGAAAGGTTGAATTCTTTAATAAATTCTTAAATTTTCCGGGCCTCAGTGTTCCTTTCCGTTCATAAAATTGTTCGGAAATGTACATTTCCCGCCTTATCAGACCGTGTTCCATAGGTTAACATTCTGAAAGACAAAAGAGTATGTTTTCTGGCATGACAATGGATATATATGAAGCATTACATTAAACAAAATTGATCATGCTATCCATTAAAATGAAGATCCTTTTTTCGGCCATGATACTGAGCATGGGGATATCTCTGCCGATCCATGCGGGAACTGGTGAAAATTCTGTTGATTTTGAATTTGATTATCAGGCAGCCGCTGTAATGCTGTCAGATTATCTGGTGACGAATTATAAAGTCGATGAACTTGTGGAGAAAAAGGATTGCGAGGTTAAAATTTACAACGAAAATAACGATCTGGTACGATTTGGTAAGGCGAATAATGGTCTTGTGATCAACCTGATCAACAAATCAGATTTTCTGATGCGGATAGACGATACAAAATATTACAGATTAAATAAATAAGGTCAATCTCAGTATAACTGGGTAAAAAACAGGAGCGAAAGCTCCTTTTTTTGTCTGGTTTGTTTAATTTGGGATAAATATTTTTTCCATGCGGGCCATACCTGTTTTATTGTTTTATCTGCTTTCCCTGTTTTCATGCCGGAATGACCATGGGACTGATCCCGGAAAACCAAATATCTTATGGATTGTGGCCGACGATCTTGGCACGGATCTGGGTTGTTACGGGGAAGGATCGGTAATGACGCCAAACCTGGATCAGTTTGCAACTGAAGGCACAAGGTATACCAATTTTTTTACGGTAACAGCAGTCTGTTCTCCGAGCCGGAGTACGCTGATCACCGGTATGTACCCGGTCAGCATCGATGCACATCAGCATCGCACGCAATTTAAAAAACCATTGCCTGATCCCGTAAAGCCGGTTACACACTATTTCAGGGAAGCAGGATATTTTACGTTCAACAGTGATTTCCGGAATCCCCAAATACCGGGGAAGCAGGATTATAATTTTTCAGCCGATGATATTTATGATGGTACACATTGGTCGGCGTGTCCTGAAGGAATGCCATTTTTCGGACAGATACAGATCTTTTACCCACACCGCCCATTTATCAGGGACACCCTGAATCCGGTAGATTCTGAAAACCTGGAGATCCCCCCTTATTACCCGGACCACCCCCTGACCCGGAAAGATTGGGCCCAGTATCTTGAATTTATACAATTGCTTGACAGGGAATTCGGGAAGGTAATGAAGGAACTTGATCAGGCTGGCCTGCTCTCCAATACAGTTATTTTCTTTTTCGGTGATCAGGGGAGGCCGCATGTGAGGGCAAAACAATTCCTTTATGACGGCGGGATCAATACCCCCTTGATCATCCGGTTTCCTGACCAGGAAAATAAGGGCCGACCGTCAGACCAGCTTATCAGCAACATCGATATCCCGGTGACCTCTCTCTACCTGGCCGGGATCAAAATTCCCGGTCATCTTCAGGGGAATAATGTGTTTGATGATGAAAGGGAATATATTTTTGCCATGAGGGACCGGAGGGATGAAACTGTCGACCGGATCAGGGCTGTAAGGTCGAAGCAATACAAGTACATCCGGAATTTTTACCCGGAACGTCCGTACACACAGTTCAATGCCTATAAAAAGTTCAGTTACCCTGTCCTGACGCTGATGGAGGTACTTAACGAACAGGGAAAACTTTCGGAGGCGCAATCCATATTTATGGAGGCAAATCGTCCGCCGGAAGAACTTTACGATGTTTTAAATGATCCCTTTGAGATCAACAACCTTGCCAATGACCCGGAATCCGGATCCATACTGGAAAAATATGGCAATGTGCTTGATGAATGGTTGAAGATGTATGATAAAGGCACATATCCGGAGGATTCTTCTGAGATCAGGTATGCGAGGGAATTGATGGAAAAAAATTACCGGTCATGGATGGAAGGAATCGGATTGGATGAAAATACAGGCAATGAGGAGTTGCTGGATTACTGGTATGAGTACCTCGGGATAGAGGAATGAAAATGAAGGGGTCCGGGAAATTACCAATCGCGATATCAGCCTCTGACACAAATCCTTTCCACACCCAACCCCGTACTAAAACAGGGGAGTGATGCGAAGGATGGGAGATTCAAAATTATCGAATTGCAACAACTTAAAGCGGCAGGACGAACGCAACCTGAAAATAAATTTTTTAGTTTCCTTTTGATGATATTAGCATCAATTTTTCCGCTCCCAAATTGTGATCTTCAGGGTTTCGACCCATTCCAGTCAAATGCCTCGATCATTTTATCATAGATCTCCGTATTGTCAAATATTCCGGTGAAAAGATCCGCGGAAGGACCATAGGCAAATACTGGAACCATTACGCCCGTATGACCGTTGGTGGTATAATCCCCATGTACAATCCCTTTTTTTAAGTTCCCGCCGGAAATGGCCAGTCCACCGGTTTCATGATCCGAGGTAACGATCACCAGGGTTTCCCCATCCATGGCTGCAAATTCAAGCACATGTCCGATGATGATATCGAAATCAAGCATTTCTTCCGTTTGATAGAGAATATTATTCTGATGGTTGCCCCAGTCGATCTGAGAGCTCTCAATCATCATCATGAAACCGTTATCATTTCTCCCAAGGGTTTCAATTGATTTTTTTGTTGCCTTCAGTAACATATCCCCACGACCGTCCAATATGCTTGGCGGATTGTCATAGTATAGTAGCCCGGCAATTTTATCTCCATGGGCAGCTTCCAGGTCAATGACCGTATCAACAACGGTATAATTCCGCTCCTTTAATATCTCCAGCAGATTCAACCTGTCGAGACGGTCGGTAAAATGACTTCGACCGCCGCCAATAAAAACATCGATATCATTCCTGATCAGATCGGAAGCGATCTGTTCGTAATAATGCCTGCTGAATTGATGCGCCGCAAATGCTGCCGGTGTGGCATGGGTAACTGTGGATGTAACCACCAGTCCCGTACCTAATCCTTTATATTCCGCAATTTCCATGATGGTCTGCAGGGGCTCGTTATCGGGGTTAACGCCCAACATTCCATTATCCGTTTTTTCACCTGTGGCAAAAGCGGTTGCGCCTGCTGCTGAATCGGTGATCAATTCATTGGCGGAATGGGTGGTAATAAAACCTGCGTAAGGAAATTGGCCAAGGTATAATTCCCCCTTGTTGGCAATCATTCCCGCATGAATCTGGGAAGTTCCCATCCCGTCTCCAATCATCAGAATGATGTTTTTAGCCTTCCTGTTTTCAATCCCGGGCAGATTGATTTTCTTAACCTGATGTACGGATTTATACCTGTATTTTTCAACGGTTTCCTTGCTGTGAAAATTTTTATCATGGTCTCTTTTCTTTCCCTGTCCCAGGGAATCCTGATGTATAAAAATCAGTAGGCATCCCATGAATAACAAGCGGGTACAATTTGAAATCATCTGGTATATAATTTTAACAATTTTCAAATATACTTTTTAAATGTAGATTAAAAATGAGGATTTAAAGGAAATTTAGGTGAAGTTTTAAAAATCTGATCACCCTGGAGTAAAATTCTCTTAACATTTGATGCCTACCTTGCAAAAATAAATACCTGGCATGTTATCGGAAATTAAAAAGATCCCTAAAAAAGCCCTGGAAATCTATGAAAAAAACCAGGGATTTCAATTACCCCAGAAAGTTTATTATCTTGGACTGGGTGCTGCCTATTATGCACCCATGGTCCTCAGGTATTGCGGGAAGAAAATTTACCCGGAAACCGCCGCTGAATTCAATCATTACCTCCATCCGAATGAAAAATTATCGCTTGGAATTCTGATATCCCTGTCCCCTGAAAATCAGATGATCATGGCTTCAAGATCATTTTTTTATGAGTATATCGCCATCGTCAACAATCAATCAAATCCCCTGATTCGAGGGGAAAACCTGCTGCATTCGATTAACCTCGGGCTGTCCGATGAACATTACCTGTCTTCCATGCCATACCTGGGATTGCTGATCGTTCTCTATCAGGGGCTGGGATTGGATTGTTACCCGGCCATTGATTTTATCAGGAGGGATCTGGATTATTATGAGGCCAAGGGCAGGTTAATGGCCGAAGAAATAGAAAAGCATGACAAAAAAAGCAATATTAACAACCTTTTCATACTCGGTAACGGACCTAATGTAGCTACTGCAAAACAGGCTGCCCTGATGATGGCGAGAGTTACAGGACGCCCGGTTACCGGCATGTCGCTATCTCATTATGACCATATTTTCCAGGAAAACCTGGGCGACCATATGACGATCGTGATCAATGATAATGGTCCCGGTAAGGAAATCACTTCTCGTTTTTCAGAAAGGATTAAAAATGAGGGAACGTCTTGTATTTATATTGAAGAAATAGATCTTTCCTGGATATATACACCGATAAATCTGATCATTCCTTTTGATTTTGCAGCCTATTACCTGACCAGGAAACACAAGCCTGACAGGTTATTCACTTTAAACAGATAATCAGCCGATACTGTAAATTTTCATACTTTTTGTTTCATCGCTCAGAAATTTTTTACCTGTTAGATGAATATTAATATCCTTTTTGGGGAGATTTTCCAAAACTTCTCTGATCGTGGAATGGAATTTCGTTTTTTTTTGCAGAATGCTGCCCGCATTTTTCCCGGTACCCGATCCTGATGATCCTTACCGGCCATACTTTAATTTCATATTTCACCTTAATTTGCCTCATAAAATATTGGAGCTGTGAATAATTGTGATTATAATTATTGATCTACTTTTTAATATGAAAATATCCTTCATATCAGGTCTTGGCCAGGATTAAAATTTTTCTGCATCATGAATCGGTTTTTATTTATGCCTTTATTATTGATCATTACACTCATAAGCACCAAGTGTCATGATAAGGAAACGGATACCTTACATCCCGTGGAGCTTTCTGTAGATTATCAGCGACATGCAGTTGGGATTGATTCATCCGAACCACGGTTTTGCTGGAAGTTTTTTTCGGATAGCAGGAACAAATTTCAGACTGCATACAGGATCCTGGTTTCGGCCGATCCGGCTTTGCTTGCAATAAATGAGGCAGATGCCTGGGATTCCGGAAGAATGGAGGACAAAGGTTCATTAAATGTCGAATACGGGGGTTCGCCGCTGAAATCTTTTACAAAATATTACTGGAAACTTATGGTTTGGGATGAAAAGGGAGAGCCTTCGGGTTGGAGTGATCCTGGTGAATTTGAAACATCCATTTTATTTCAGGATGAGTGGGAAGCACTATGGATAGGCGATGGCCGGGAAGTTCCTGAAGCAGCGGAGGATTTTTATGAAATAATTCCGGCTCCCATGTTCAGGAAAAATTTTCAAGTGGATGGACGGGTAACTGATGCCAGGTTGTACATCTCCGGACTCGGATATTATGAAGCCTATCTGAATGGCGAAAAGATCGGAGATCATGTGCTGGATCCGGGTTGGACAAATTATGGGAGGGAGATTTTATATGCAACCTATGATGTTACCTCCCAGATATCGGAAGGGGAAAATGCGCTGGGCGTCTTGTTGGGTAACGGCTGGTATAACCCGCTGCCGCTCGGGCTGTTCAGAAAATTCAATTTACGTAAATATCTTACCATCGGTCAACCGAAACTGATTGCCCACCTTCGGATTGAACTTGTTGATGGAAAGATCCTGGAGATCTTTTCCGATGAATCCTGGAAAACCAGGGAAAGTTTCATCCTCAAGAACAATGTATATCTCGGAGAAGTGCAGGATGGCAGGTTAAAATCCGAAGCATGGAAAAAGGCTGGATTTGATGATTCCTCCTGGAACCAGGTTGTGAGGGAAACCTCTCCCGGTGGGATCCTGAGATCGCAGATGGTTCCGCCCATTAAGATCACCGCTAACTTGCAGCCAGTGGGGCTGACTGAACCTGAACCCGGCGTATTTGTATACGATCTTGGGCAGAATTTTGCAGGATGGATCAATTTTAAGTTGAATGAGCCGGCAAATTCTACGGTTGATTTTCTCTACGGGGAATTATTGAATGAAGACGGAACCGTCAATGGCATGACCGCCGTGGCGGGACATATCAAGGAGATCTGGAACCTGAGCGGAGGACCCGGTGCTCCCAAAACCGCTTTCCAGGTTGATCAATACATTACCAGCGGGAGGGAAGATGATGAATTTCAGCAGTATTTTACTTTTCATGCTTTCCGGTATGTCCAGATATCCGGTTTGTCAGGACCACCTGAACTTCAGGATCTGCAGGGGCTGAGACTGTCAGCTGCTCTTGAAGATGCAGGCGATTTCAGCTGTTCAGCCGGTTTTATTAACGATCTTCAGGAAATGGTGGAATGGACATTCCTCAGCAATGTTTTTTCTGTCCAATCGGATTGCCCGGGGAGGGAAAAATTTGGTTATGGAGGAGATATCGTTACCTCCGCTGAAGCATTTATCTTTAATTATGATATGGCTAATTTTTACCGGAAAGCGGTCTCCGATTTTGGTAATGATGTGAGGCCGAATGGGGGTATGCCGGAATGTGGTCCTTACAATGGCATTGATACCAAGGGATTCGGTGAAGGTACTGGCCCGATCGGGTGGCAGCTTGCGTTTCCTTTTGTTCAGAAACAATTATATGTTTTTTACGGAGATCAAAGAATCATTGAAGATAATTATGAACTAACGAAAGGGATGATTGAATTTTTAAGAAGCCAGGCAAAAGACAACCTGATATATCATGGCATCAGCGATCATGTGAGCGTTGATCCAAAACCGGAAGCCCTGACCAGCGGGGCCTTCTATTATCATCATGTGAAATTGCTTGCAGAATTTGCCGGGATACTGGGAAAATCTGATGATGCAGAAACATATAACGAATTGGCAGTTGCCATAAAAAATGCTTTTATCCAGGAATACCTGGAGGAAGGTACAGGAAAGTTCGACACGCTCACTACCCAGATCACCCAGGTTTTTGCCCTCTGGTACGGCCTGATACCTGAAAATGAAAGGGATGCAGCCTTTGATATCCTGGCTGATAAGATCATGAATACACATCAGGGGCATCTTTCCACAGGCATATTCGGAACTAAAATGCTGTTTGATGTCCTTCGTGAAAATAACCGTGATGACATTGTGTATACGATCCTCAACCAGCCGGATTATCCGGGTTATCGATTCATGATGGCAAATAACGCCACCACCCTGTGGGAAACGTGGGAATTCCCTGAACAGAACAGCTGGAATCATCCCATGTTCGGATCGGTAAGTGAATGGTTTTACCGGTCCCTTCTGGGAATAAATCCGAAAAGTGATGCGGTCGGGTTTGACAGGATCTATATCAGGCCATATGTCGCCGGAAAAATAACATCGGCGGACGGGACCTACAAATCACTGCGCGGGAATGTCAGCTGTGCATGGAGGGTGGATGATCATCTATTGGAAATGGAGATAAACATCGCCCCAAATATAGACGCTGATATTCATATTCCGGCGCCTGATCTGGAAAATATCACCTTTGAGGATGGCTCCGGGTCGGAAAGCTTGAAGCCGGAATTGCTCGAATATGCCGGTGGATATGCGGTTTATCATGCCGGTAACGGTAAATTTAAAATTAAATCCAGACTTTAAAAAATTAGCCTATGAAACGCCGCGATTTTATCAATCGCACGCCTGCTATGGCCTGTATGGCCGCTTTCCTGCCGGGTTTTCTTACCGATATCCATTTTATGGAAAGGCCGGACCCGGTCATAACGGTCAGGGGGAAAGTAAAAGCCGATAAAATCGGTTTTACACTGACCCATGAGCATCTTTTGGTCGATTTTATCGGTGCCGGCAAATATGATCCGGAACGGTGGAATGATGAAGAAGTGATTCAATCGGTATTGCCGTATCTTGAGGAGATCCGGACATTAGGTTGTAAAACTTTTATTGACTGTACCCCGGAATACATTGGCCGGGATCCTTCGCTTTTGTTGAAACTTTCTGAAGCTTCCGGGATGAATATCGTCACAAATACGGGCTTATACGGGGCAGCTGATAATAAATACATTCCGGAATATGCATACAGGGAATCATCAGTACAATTATCAGACCGGTGGATCCGGGAGTTTGAAGAAGGTATCGGGGGAACCCCTATCCGGCCGGGTTTTATGAAGATCGGAGTTGCACCGGGTCCATTATCTGAATTTCATAAAAAACTTGTTTCTGCGGCAGCCCTGGCACATTTAAAGACGGGAATGACCATCGCAAGCCATACGGGTCCCTCGGTTCCGGCATTCGGTGAGTTGAAGGTCCTGGAAGAAGCAGGCGTTCACCCCGAGGCTTTTATCTGGGTACATGCCCAGAATGAACAGGATGAAGAAAAACATCTTCAGGCTGCTGAAATGGGCGCATGGGTAAGCCTTGATGGCTTAAGCACGGAAAATGGCGATCAATATATATCCTGGCTGAAAAATTTTAAAAAGAATGATCTGCTGCAAAAAGTCCTCATATCCCATGATGCCGGCTGGT
>JAGTVG010000337.1 GCA_018224645.1 Cyclobacteriaceae bacterium | reverse complement strand
TGTTGTTTTCATAATGACTATGTTATATGGTAATAAAAAAATGAATCAGCATAAAAAAATTTCACCGCAAGGATCCGTCATGTCAATTGGGGCCCTGACTATTTTGGTCCTGATCCTGTTGTCGGAGTAATTCCGGGCCATCTCAAAATTATTCTTTTCTGATCAGAATACGTGTATGAGTTAATTTTTCTTTTTTGTATTTTTAATGTCCCGATGCAACCTCCAGCTTTTTTATTGATCATTTAGAAACCAAACAACCTGAATTTAAATATGATAAAGAACTTCCTCATAATCACCTTCCTTTCTGGTCATTATTCTTGTTGCTTCATTGATCGGTTCTGCAGCCGGTTACTTTATGGCCGAAATGCTGATGGCCAGTATCTGGACCTATTATTTGCCCATTGGACCAACAGCTTTTATCCTGTCGGTATTGATCATGATCCTGGTGAGTGCAGTGACTGTAGGGGGGAAGGTGATCAATACGGCTTCGCTCAATCCGGCATATACCCTGAGGAACGAATAGTTGCCGAAGCATAAAGTTATTGTCAAGGCTGATTTGCCATCTTTCCGGGAAAATGCCTTTTATTGAATAATGAGCAGAAAATTTTCATCGATCGGAAAGTACCGCGATGAAGATTCAACCAGGGAGGCAGCAGTCAGTTCAGGTACTCCGTAAACTTCGACGGAAACCCCGTATTTTTCCCTCATCCTGTCCACCACCAGGTCGTAATCCCCGTCGCCTGAGGCCAGAACGATCACGTCCACATGTTCCGCAAAGTCAAGCATATCCACCGTGATTCCAACATCCCAGTCCCCCTTGGTTGATCCATCTCCCCGCTGTATAAATGGTTTCAGTTTAACATCAAATCCAATATTTTTCAGGATCTGCTGGAATTTTATCTGTTTTGGATCACCCCGGTCAATGGCATAGGCGACTGCCCTGACCACTTTTCTTCCTGTTGTTGCCTGTTTCCAGAAGTACCCGTAATTAAAGTGACTGTTATACCGTTCCTTAACCGTATAGTATATGTTTTGTACATCGACAAAGAGGGCAACTTTTTCCATATTTATTTTCCGGGTCACCGGAAATTGAACGTTAAATAAGATTCCATTGTTCCCGGTTCTTCCTGGCAAGCAGCTGGTTTGCCTCTTCGTCTCCCGGACATTTTTCCAGATTTTCATCCCAGCTTACCGGCCGGCCCAGGCGCCATGATATCAATCCCAGATGCATTGGAAGGGTCATTTTACGTACATACGGCAGATTGGATTCAGGTTGGCTCCTGGATTTAATGGCATCCACAAAATTCTGCTGATGTCCGGGAGACCGTTTTAAAGTCTGATCGATCTCGGGGATATCATTTACCTGCTGGCCACTGAGCGAAATTTCCCTCGTTTCATAATCACAGATAAGGTTTCCTTCTTCGCCTTCAAAAAAGGCACCAATCCCTCTGCCGGAGGCTCCCGGGACATCCGGCGGATTGGTCGTCCAGAATATATTCAGATCTTCAAATTCAAAATCGGCATCGATCCATTTCGGCGCATCGGCGATACCCTCAGGGGCTTCTCCCCGGGCAGTAATCTTTTTCAACCCCGCAGGTTGAAGCGACCAGAAAACTATATCCGCGATGTGGCACCAGAAGTCGGCATAAACCCCGCCTGAATAATCCAGGAAATACCGGTAGGTTCCGTGGCATCTTTCTGGAACATAGGGTACTTCGGGGGCTGTCCCAAGCCACATGTCCCAGTCAAGTGTATCCGGAGGTTTTACAGGTTCGGGAAAACCAAGCCCGGGGGAAAATCCGGTTTTCCAGAGTCTTGCCGTATGTATCCGGCCAAGGATTCCTGACCTGATGATCTCGACGACTCTATGATAATTATCCCCGGCATGGATCTGGGTACCCAGTTGAAAAATCCGTTTATGTTCTTCCAGGCTTTTTAACATCTGCTGCCCTTCCAAAATGCTGTAGGAGAGGGGTTTTTCTCCATATACATCCTTTCCTGACTGAAATGCCAGGATGGCCACCTGTGCATGCCAGTGATCAGGTGTTGCACAGGTGATGGCATCGATATCATTCCTTTCCAGGATCCTCCGGAAATCGCCATATGCTCTTATTTTTTTCCCGGGTTGGAGTTCATGAACCAGGTTCATCCCTGATGCCAGGTGTGACTGATCCAGATCACATATTGCGGCAATTTCCACTTCAGGTAAACCTGCAAACCATTTGATATGATTTTTACCCATACCGCCGACGCCGATATGTGCAATCCTTAACCGGTCGCTTGGGGCAACTTTTCCGGCCAGGGAGGGCAAAATAGTAATTCCGGCCAGGCCGGTACTGCTTTTCTTAAGAAAATCCCGCCTAGATATGAATCCTGTCATGATTTGGCTAATTAAGTATATCTGGGAGGTAATTTAAGAAAGTTAATGAAATAATCCATTGAAAACCCTCTTTCGATTCCGGAGAATGAAGATGCGGGGGTTATTTTTTAAAGCAATATGCACCCCTGGGCATGGGAAAGGACAAGCTTTAGGGGTTTCATTTCATTCTTTAGACGAAATGGATTATTTTTGAAGTATACAATTTCAGGGGTAGCGTTCACCTATGTTAATTTCCGGATTTACCTGCCTCACAGTTTAAAATCTAAATCTTAATAAAAAAAAATTTTATTATGCAAGTTGAAAAGAACAAAGTAGTCTCTATTCACTACAAATTGATGGACAATGATGGGAACACTTTAGATTCAAGTGAAGGGCGTGACCCTTTAAACTACATTCACGGAAACGGAAACCTGATTCCCGGAATGGAGGAAGGCCTGGAAGGAAAACAACCAGGTGATAAACTGGATATCAAGGTTGCACCTGATAAAGGATATGGCACAAGGAATGATTCACTTGTTCAGGATGTTCCAAAGGCAGCATTTGGTGACCAGGAAGTAAAACCGGGAATGCAGTTTAATACGCAGGATGGCCACACCGTGACCGTAACAAAAGTAGGCCTGGAGAATGTGACTGTCGATGGAAACCATCCGCTCGCCGGGATGGACCTTAATTTTGATGTAAAGGTGGTCTCAGTAAGGGAAGCCACACCGGATGAACTGGATCACGGTCATGTTCATGGTCCCGGAGGACATCACCATTGATGATAAGTGGAGGCTGTCTTCCCCGATCAATGGGGAGAAAAAACTGATAACGTATAAATTATTGTCTATCCGGCATTACCAGAATCCTCTCCTGCCTCTGGCCTGATTGGAATGGGATTTTCGACGTCTTTAAAGACAGCCTCAACATAAAAACATTGTTTTATTCCTGCGGCATGTAGGACAGGTTCGGGATCAACCATCCTGTTTTATTTTCGATCCGGTAGGCAAGGGATTCAGTCCTTCCCCACAGTTCACGGGCTTTGTCTCCAAGCATTTCATTACGCTTTTCAATCCACTGGGCATGGTCAGCTGCACTTTTAGCCCAGGAATGGATCACCAGTACAGGACCTTCATGACCGAATCCATTGGTATATACCGCATAGCCCTGGGGGATATCATTTTCTTCATACAATTTTTTCCATTCCTTCACCATGTTCATGACATTTTCCTGGTTGATCTGGTTATAATAAAAGTACATCCATCTCCTGTAATTATTGCCTTCCTCCTGCATCTTTTCAGTCTTATAGGAAAGGTCCGGATGGAAAACGGCGATAAAATCCCGGTGCGTATCATAGGTGCCGTCAAAGGCTGCCATGGCGGATTCTACCTTATCCTCCCCTGACTGCTGGGAGAGTTTTTCCCAGGGGGAGACATCCAGTTGTGCCATGTTCTGTATGGGCGAAACATACATGTAAGTATAATCATCCAACTGGAAGGCGGTAAAGGAAAGATCCTTAAAGTTACTTTCTGAAAGTAATTTTGCCAGACCTTCACCTGCCTTCTGATATTCGGAATTTTTCCCAGCCATCACCCTATCCTCATGGATCAGTAATAACTGGGTGCCGGAGGTCTGCTGCGCATAGGATGGCCCCATCTTGAATAAGAAGATCGAAGCAATCAGTATGAATCGAGTAGTTTTCATGGTAGATTGGTTTTAGTTTTAAAATTTAGCCGAACAATGTATTATAATTGCATTTAACAAACAATACCGTTACGGCCGATTTGCAAAAAATGCAAAATTTTTTCTCAACATTAATCCCAACATTCACAGGGACAGACATTTTTTCCCAGTTGCCTTTCAGGACATTACCTAAAAACACCGGGGATGAGAACTTGGATTACCACTGGAATGTAAAAAAGTTCAGCTTTCGTTCAAATTTGTTTTATTTTGCAGGGTACCGATAATCCTCGTAGCATGAAAAGAACGGATAATATTTTTCTCTTCATACTGCCCATACTGCTGGTGATTATCCTTGAAGCCTGCTCATTCAGCGGTTTCGAAACAAACAGGATTACCACATCCGGTCAGATCGATTCAGCCCTGTCCCTGTATGTTGAACGTGAAGATATTACGGGTTTCAGCGTGGGTGTTATTTCGCATAATCAGTTAATTTTTACCAAGGGTTACGGATCCAGGAATGTGGATTCACGCGAACCCGTCACGACCAGGTCGTTGTTCCATATGGCTTCAGTTTCGAAACCATTTGTTGCTACTGCCATCATGCAGCTTGTGGAAGAAGAAAAAATATCCCTGGACGACAGGATAAGCAGCGTTCTGCCCTTTTTCAAAATGGCTGATCCGGAATACCTGCAAATCACCATCGGGCAAATGCTGAGTCACCTTTCCGGAATGCCGGATGTGGAGGATTACGAATGGGATCATCCACAATATGATGATGGTTCCCTGAAAAGATATATCCGGAGTCTGAACAGAGAAAAACTCATTTCCGAGCCAGGCACTGCATTCCATTATTCCAACATGGCCTATGATATACTGGCGGGGGTTATCGCTGAAGTCTCAGGCATGCCCTTTGAAGATTTTGTGTCAGAAAGGATTTTCAAACCGGCCGGTATGACTTCGAGCACCTTTTTGAAAAAGCAGGTTCCCGATTCGCTTTCGACCACTCCGCATATACTTGATTTTGAAGAATACCGCATGGGGGTTAGCCCCGTATATCCTTATAACCGACCGCATGCCGGGAGTTCAACCCTGCATTCAAATGCTGAGGACATGATCCGGTGGGCATTTGTGAATCTTTATAAAGGAAACGGCCAGGGAAACCGGATCCTGAAGGAGGAGTCCTATGATAAGCTCTGGGAGGAAAAATTCCAGATCGGAGAGGAAAGATATATTGGTTTGTCCTGGTTCATTTCGAAGTATCATGGGAAAACGGTAATATCCCATTCAGGAGGTGATACGGGTTTCAGGAGTTACCTGCTGTTGATCCCTGAGGATACGACAGCCATTGTGGCCATGGGCAATTCGGAAAATTTCCAGAGTTACGGGGTAGCCGGGATGATCCTTGATATGATCTATGATCATCCTCCTGAGATCCTCAGGAAGCCTGCCTCATTCTCCTTTCTTTCAACCTGGGGTGAATACGGACAGGATTCTGCCTACCGGTATTTTGATTTTCTGAAAGAGCATACCGATCCAACAATGGATTTTGACGAAGGAAGTCTTATTATGCTGGCCTGGCCAATTTATCAAC